>DATESI010000235.1:0-10651 GCA_035270905.1 Anaerovoracaceae bacterium | reverse complement strand
GCATTATGTATACTCCACGACCCTGAGTCTTTGATCTAAGGTCAGTAGCATATCCGAACATTTCTGATAGAGGAACCATGCCTCTTACAGCTACTGCACCCATGTTCATGTCTGAACCTTCGATTCTGCCTCTTCTTGAACTGATATCGCCGATTACATCTCCCATGTATTCTTCAGGAACTGTAACTTCAACCTTAAAGATTGGCTCTAACAGTACAGGTTTTGCTTTCTTTGCAGCTTCTCTGAATGCCATTGATGCCGCAACCTTGAAGGCCATTTCAGATGAATCGACTTCATGGTATGAACCATCGTATAGTTCAACACCAACATCGACAACCTGATATCCTGCGAGTGGACCGTTTTCCATTGCTTCTCTGATTCCGTCTTCAATCTTAGGGATGTATTCCTTAGGAATTGCACCACCTACGATGGAGTTCTTGAATTCGAAGCCTTCACCCGGTTCTCTAGGATAAACTTTGATCTTAACGTGACCGTATTGTCCGTGTCCACCGGACTGCTTAGCGTATTTATTATCAACATCAGCGTTTGCGGTAATAGTTTCTTTGTATGAAACCTGTGGTTTACCTACGTTAGCCTCTACCTTAAATTCACGAAGTAGTCTATCTACTATGATTTCAAGATGAAGTTCGCCCATGCCGGCAATAATTGTCTGTCCTGTGTCTTCGTTAGTATAAGTCTTGAATGTTGGGTCTTCTTCTGCAAGCTTTGCAAGAGCAATACCCATCTTTTCTTGACCTGCTTTTGTCTTAGGCTCGATTGCGATTTCGATTACAGGATCCGGGAATTCCATTGATTCCAAGATGATTTCCTTCTTTTCGTCGCAAAGTGTATCACCTGTTGTAGTATCTTTTAGTCCAACTGCTGCTGCAATATCTCCTGAGTAAACCGTTTCGATTTCCTCTCTCTTATTTGCATGCATCTGTAGGATTCTACCGATTCTTTCTTTCTTGCCCTTTGTTGAGTTATAAACATAAGAGCCGGAATCCAATGAACCGGAGTATACTCTAAAGAACGCAAGCTTTCCAACATATGGATCAGCCATTATCTTAAATGCCAAAGCTGAGAAAGGTCCTTTGTCATCAGCATGTCTTTCTTCTTCCTTCTCTGTTCCTGGTATTATACCCTTAATAGGTGGAATATCAAGAGGAGATGGCATATAGTCAACAACTGCATCCAGCATCATCTGAACACCCTTGTTTCTGTATGCGGAACCGCAAAGTACAGGAATCATTTCACCCTTGATAGTCTGCTTTCTAATTGTTGTCTTGATCTCTTCCTTTGTTAGTGGCTCTCCCTCAAGGAATTTCATAGTCAATTCTTCATCGCTCTCTGCTACTAATTCAATTAACTTCTCTCTCCACTCGTTTGCTAACTCGGTCATATTGTCAGGAATGTCTGTTATATCAAACTCTTTTCCTAACTCATCCTTATAAATCTCTGCTTTCATTTCTACTAAATCGATAATTCCGACGAAATTATCTTCAGCACCAATTGGCAATTGTACGGGTACTGCATTTGCCTTTAATCTGTCCTTAACCATTCCGACAACTCTAAAGAAGTCTGCACCCATGATATCCATTTTGTTTACAAATATCATTCTCGGAACACCATACTTTTCTGCTTGTCTCCATACAGTTTCTGACTGAGGCTCTACACCGCCTTTTGCGCAAAGTACTGTTACTGCTCCATCAAGGACTCTAAGTGATCTCTCTACCTCAACGGTAAAGTCTACATGGCCCGGAGTATCGATTATGTTAATTCTGTGATTCTTCCATTGTGCTGTAGTAGCTGCAGAGGTTATAGTGATACCGCGTTCTTGTTCTTGTTCCATCCAGTCCATAGTTGCTGCACCCTCATGGGTTTCACCAAGCTTATGTGTCTTACCTGTATAGAATAATATTCTTTCTGTTGTTGTGGTCTTACCCGCATCGATATGCGCCATAATACCAATATTTCTCGTTTTTTCTAACGGAAAACTTCTAGGCATCTTATATCCTCCTTTCTACTATTTCTTTTTCAAGTCAATTACCATCTAAAATGAGCAAATGCCTTATTAGCTTCTGCCATTTTATGAGTATCTTCTTTCTTCTTAACTGATGCACCTGTTCCATTTGCAGCATCCATCAATTCTTTTGCTAGTCTTTCAGCCATAGTTCTTTCGCCTCTAAGTCTTGTGTACTTAGTTAGCCATCTAAGACCTAGGGTCTGTTTTCTTTCAGCTCTAACTTCGATTGGAACCTGATAGTTTGCACCACCGATTCTTCTCGCTTTAACTTCTAGCACCGGCATGATATTGTTCATTGCCTTTTCAAATACTTCCAAAGGTTCCTCGCCTGTAGCTTCTTTGATTTGATCAAAAGCTCCATATACGATGGACTGTGCTGTTCCCTTTTTGCCATCCAGCATGATACTGTTGATTAGCTTAGCTACAACAACACTACCGTAAACTGGATCCGGAAGTACTTCTCGTTTTGGTACGTTACCTTTTCTTGGCACTTCTCTTCCCTCCTCGCGTTATTTCGGGGGTACTCGACCTCATTCATTCATGGGCCGCGGCGCTCAATATATCTATTATATATATTAAGGGCTCTTTACATTCCCGATAAATTCAATTTCTTATTTTTTTGGTCTCTTTGCACCGTATTTTGAACGGCTCTGGCCTCTTTCTGCAACACCGGCAGTATCAAGAGTTCCTCTAACAATGTGGTATCTTACACCTGGTAGGTCCTTAACTCTTCCACCTCTGATAAGTACAACACTATGCTCTTGCAAGTTGTGTCCAATACCAGGGATATATGCAGTTACTTCAATACCATTAGTTAAACGTACTCTGGCAACTTTTCTAAGAGCTGAATTAGGCTTCTTAGGAGTTACAGTCTTTACTGATGTGCATACGCCTCTCTTCTGAGGTGAATGAGTGTCTGTAGCGACTCTTCTGATTGAGTTCATTCCCTTGCCAAGAGCAGGAGCTGTTGACTCCTTTACAGAACTTGTTCTGCCTTCGCGTACTAATTGATTAATAGTAGGCATGTTTTTCTCCTTTCTTCAATAAATATTATATTTCAGCCAAAATGACCTTACCTTGTCGATAAGGCCAATTTGACTCAAAACCAAACTTTATTTTATCACGTTTCTAGCTGCAATGTCAAATTAATTCTGCTCTTCGCTAGGTACTTCTGTGATTACAACATCTTCTGTGGGCATTTCGACAATTTCGGGATCATCTACAGCCTCAAGTACGAAGTTTTCATCCTGATTAGGTTCATACTCATCATATTCCTCTTCTGCAATAGCATTATAGGATTCCATGATTTCTGTATTAACACCGTAGTCAAGACCAATGTTCTTGTATCTCTTCATGCCTGTTCCTGCTGGAATAAGCTTACCGATGATTACATTCTCCTTAAGTCCAAGAAGCTTATCGTTCTTACCCTTAATAGCTGCATCTGTCAGTACTCTAGTTGTTTCCTGGAATGAAGCTGCTGACAAGAATGAGTTGGTTGCCAGTGAAGCCTTAGTGATACCCAGCAATGTTCTCTTTGCCTTAGCTGGTTCTCCGCCTGCTGCCAATACTTCTTCGTTTGCATCTTCAATCTCGTATTTGCCGTAAAGTCCACCTGGAAGTAAACCAGTGTCGCCCGCATCCTCAATTTTGTACTTGGATAGCATCTGACTTACGATTACCTCGACGTGCTTATCGTTGATATCTACACCCTGTTGCTTATATACACGCTGTACTTCCTTAAGCAAGTACTGGTAAACGCCTTCTTCACCGTTTAATCTTAGGATATCATGTGGGTTAAGTGGACCACGTGTAAGTGGCTGTCCTGCCTCAACATAATCGCCCTCGTTTATAGCAAGTCTTGCGCCATAAGGAACGATGTAAACCTTTTCCTCTTCGCCTCTTATTGTAACCTCAGTCTTGTTATCGTTTCTGCCAACGATTGAAACAACAGTACCATCAGCCTCGCAAATTTCTGCAAGTCCCTTTGGCTTTCTTGCTTCGAAAAGTTCTTCAACTCTAGGAAGACCGTGTGTAATATCACTACCTGCTACACCGCCTGTATGGAATGTTCTCATTGTAAGCTGTGTACCCGGTTCACCGATTGACTGAGCCGCTGTGATACCAACTGCCTCACCAATATTAACCGGCTCGCCTGTAGCCAGGTTCCTACCATAGCACTTAGCACATATACCAGTTCTGCTCTTGCAGGTCATTACTGATCTGATTGCAACAGATGTAATTCCGCAGTTTTCAATTCTCTCTGCCTCATCCTGTGAGATTTCTTCGTTCTGTTCAACGATTACTTCTCCAGTTTCAGGATCAACGATGTCAATGAAAGCTGTTCTTCCAGAAATACGCTGCTTCAATGGCTCGATTATTTCCTTGCCATCAGTAAATGCACTTACCTCGATACCTTCGTCAGTACCGCAGTCAAAATCTCTAACAATAACATTATGAGATACGTCTACAAGTCTTCTTGTAAGGTATCCTGAGTCGGCCGTTCTAAGAGCTGTATCGGCAAGACCCTTTCTCGCACCGTTGGATGAAATGAAGTATTCCAAAATTGAAAGTCCTTCACGGAAGTTGGCCTTAATAGGAATTTCGACAGTCTTACCTGTTGCATTCGCCATAAGTCCACGCATACCACCAATCTGCTTGATCTGGTCCTTACTACCTCTAGCTCCGGAATTAGCCATGATGAACAAGTTGTTCAGTGGATCCAATGAATCCATAAGAGCATCTGCTACATCATCTGTTGTCTTGTTCCAAATTTCGATAACCTTTTCGTATCTTTCTTGGTTAGACATTAGACCCATTCTATATGCTTTTTCGTATTTATCTACTTCTTTTTCTGATTCGGCAATGATAGCATCTCTTGCTGCAGGGATTTCCATGTCAGAAATACCAATAGTTACAGCAGCCTTAGTTGAGTAATGGTATCCCATATCCTTGATATAGTCTAGCATTATAACAGTTCCAGTGTTGCCGTGAACTCTGTAGCATCTATCGATTATCTTGCCCAGCTTCTTCTTATCACATAAGAAATCTATTTCCAATGAATAAGGATCTACTGTTCTGTCAACGTATCCAAGGTCCTGCGGAATCTCCTGGTTGAAGATAAATCTACCAACTGTGGACTCAACAAGCTTACCTCTTGTGTCGCCATCCTTAAACATTCTTACCTTAACCTTGGCGTGGATTCCCACAACACCGTTCTGATATGCCATAAGCATTTCATCAAGGTCAGTAAAGACTTTGCCGTCACCTCTTTCGGCAGGGGTGTTTCTCTCAGCAACACCTTCGTATGTCAGGTAGTAACTACCCAAAATCATATCCTGTGTAGGTGTTGTAATTGGAGAACCGTCCTTCGGTGCCAAAATGTTGTTAACGGAAAGCATCAAGAATCTTGCCTCAGCCTGTGCTTCTACAGAAAGTGGCACGTGAACGGCCATCTGGTCTCCGTCGAAGTCGGCATTAAATGCAGTACATGCAAGTGGGTGAAGTTTGATTGCCTTACCCTCTACAAGTACAGGTTCGAAAGCCTGAATACCAAGTCTATGCAGTGTTGGTGCACGGTTTAGCATTACCGGGTGCTCTTTGATTACGCCCTCAAGAACGTCCCAAACCTCCGGTTTAACCTTCTCTACCATTCTCTTCGCACTCTTAATGTTGTGTGCATAGCCCTGCTCAACTAGCTCCTTCATAATGAAAGGCTTGAACAGCTCAAGAGCCATCTTCTTAGGAAGTCCGCACTGATAGAACTTTAATTCTGGTCCTACTACGATTACGGAACGTCCTGAGTAGTCAACACGCTTACCAAGTAAGTTCTGTCTAAATCTACCCTGCTTACCCTTTAACATATCGGATAAGGATTTTAGAGGTCTTGATCCAGGACCTGTTACAGGTCTTCCTCTCCTACCGTTATCAATTAGTGAGTCAACTGCTTCTTGAAGCATTCTCTTCTCGTTTCTAACGATAATATCAGGAGCGCCAAGCTCTAATAGTCTGTTCAATCTATTGTTTCTGTTAATTACTCTTCTGTATAGATCGTTACGGTCAGATGTTGCAAATCTACCACCATCTAACTGAACCATAGGTCTAAGATCTGGTGGAATTACTGGAATAACCTCAAGTATCATCCACTCTGGTCTGTTGCCTGATAATCTCAGGGCTTCTACAACCTCTAGTCTTCTTACGATTCTAATCTTTTTCTGACCACTTGACTGCTTCAGCTTACCTCTAAGGTCATCTGAAAGCTCTTCAAGGTTAATATGGGAAAGTAGCTCTCTTACAGCCTCTGCACCCATTGCAGCCTTGAATCTGTTGCCATACTTGTCTTTTAGTTCTCTGTATTGCTGTTCGCCAAGGATTTCCTTGTACTGAACCTCTTCAACATCCCCTGCATCGGTAACGATGTAGGCAGCGAAGTACAATACCTTTTCTAGATTTCTTGGGGTAATGTCAAGAATTAATCCCATTCTTGATGGTATGCCCTTGAAATACCAGATGTGAGATACAGGGGCAGCCAGCTTGATGTGTCCCATTCTCTCTCTTCTAACCTTAGCCTTAGTAACCTCTACGCCGCAACGGTCGCAGACGATACCCTTATATCTGATTCTCTTATACTTACCGCAGTGACATTCCCAGTCTTTCATTGGTCCGAAGATTTTCTCGCAGAACAAACCATCCTTTTCAGGCTTTAAGGTCCTGTAGTTGATTGTTTCTGGCTTAGTTACTTCACCATGTGACCAGTCAAGAATCTTCTCTGTGGAAGCTAAGTTAATCTGTAACGACTCAAAATTATTTAACTCGTAATTATTGTTGTTGTTCTCACTCAAGGAGTTCCTCCCCCTTTCTATAACTCTTCTTTGATACTTGCGTTGTCAAAGTCTACTTTTTCATCATCTTCGAAATCATCCTCAAGGTCGTCATCACCCAGAATTTCTTCTGTGAATCCTTCCTTAAGCAATGCCTCCTCGCTCTCAAGCTCGGCTTCGATGTCCATAATCTTATCAATGCTTGTTGCATCATCATACTCCGAAACCTCTTTGATTTGGATTTCTTCGTTATCCTCTGTTAGCACCTTGACATCTAATGCCAAACTCTGCATTTCCTTGATTAATACCTTGAAGGATTCAGGAATTCCCGGTTCAGGGATATTCTCGCCCTTAACGATTGCCTCGTAGGTCTTAACTCTTCCGACAATATCATCGGATTTAACTGTTAAGATTTCCTGTAAGGTGTATGCTGCACCATATGCTTCTAGTGCCCATACTTCCATCTCTCCGAAACGCTGTCCTCCGAATTGGGCTTTACCACCCAATGGCTGCTGAGTTACTAGGGAGTAAGGTCCCGTACTTCTTGCATGGATTTTGTCGTCAACAAGATGATGGAGCTTCAACATATACATGTAACCAACGGTTACTGGATTGTCGAAGTATTCTCCTGTACGGCCATCTCTAAGTTTGAGCTTACCTGTCTTGGAATATCCGCACTCATCAAGGAGTCCGATGATATCCTTCTCTGTTGCACCGTCAAATACTGGAGTTGAAATGTACCAACCCTTTTTCTTTGCGGCTAAACCTAGATGGACTTCAAGTACCTGTCCAACGTTCATACGGGAAGGTACGCCCAGAGGGTTAAGCATAACTTGAAGTGATTGACCATTCTCCATGAACGGCATATCCTCTTCAGGTAATATTCTTGAGATAACACCCTTATTACCATGTCTGCCGGCCATCTTATCGCCGACGTTAATCTTTCTCTTAGTTGCAATGTAGCATCTTACCAGCTTGTTAACTCCTGGTGGAAGCTCGTCACCATTCTCTCTTGAGAATATCTTCACATCTACAACGATTCCTGTTTCTCCGTGAGGTACGCGAAGTGAAGTATCTCTTACTTCTCTTGCCTTCTCACCGAAGATTGCTCTAAGCAATCTTTCTTCAGCAGTAAGATCAGTCTCTCCCTTTGGAGTTACCTTACCTACTAATATGTCTGATGAGCTAACCTCAGCACCGACTCTAACAATACCTTCTTCGTCGAGGTCTTTGAGTACGTCCTCGCCGACATTAGGGATTTCTCTTGTTATTTCTTCAGCACCTAGCTTAGTGTCTCTTGCTTCTGATTCATATTCTTCGATATGGAGTGATGTTAATACATCGTCCATTAACAATCTTTCGTTAAGAATGATTGCATCCTCGTAGTTGTAGCCTTCCCAAGTCATGAAACCAATAAGAAGGTTCTTGCCCAATGCGATTTCGCCCAGGTCTGTTGAAGGACCATCTGCGATTACTTCGCCTTCCTCGATATGCTCACCGTGGTTAACAATCGGGCGTTGGTTAATGCAAGTTCCCTGATTGGACCTCTTGAACTTAAGTAGCTTATATACATCTAGTTCATTATCTGCATCACGTCTAATAGCAATCTTGTCTGCATCAACGAACTCAACTGTTCCTGCTGCTGTAGCTAGGATTACTACACCTGAGTCTCTTGCTGCCTTATATTCCATTCCTGTACCAACCATAGGTGCTTCTGTTACCAGTAGCGGTACTGCCTGACGCTGCATGTTGGAACCCATTAGGGCACGGTTAGCATCGTCGTTCTCAAGGAACGGAATCATAGCTGTAGCAACAGATACTACCTGCTTAGGTGATACGTCCATATAGTCAATATTGTCACGGGCAACCAATGCGATTTCTCCGCCCACACCACGAGATGCAACCTTAGTGTTGATGAAATGGCCTTGCTCGTCAAGTGGTTCGTTTGCCTGTGCTATTATCATTAGTTCTTCTTCGTCTGCTGTTAGGTAATGGATTTCGTCGGTTACCTTATGGTTTTCTTTGTCTACTAATCTATATGGTGTCTCAATGAAACCATATTGGTCTACGATACCGTAGGTTGTAAGGGAACCGATAAGTCCGATATTAGGACCTTCTGGAGTCTCGATAGGACACATTCTTCCGTAGTGGGATTGATGTACGTCTCTAACTTCGAATCCAGCTCTTTCTCTTGACAATCCACCAGGTCCTAGGGCTGATAATCTTCTCTTGTGAGTAAGCTCTGCCAAAGGGTTGTTCTGGTCCATGAACTGTGACAGCTGGGAGCTTCCGAAGAACTCCTTAATTGCAGCAGTTACAGGTCTGATATTCATAAGAGCCTGCGGAGTAGTTACCTCGATGTCCTGAATAGTCATTCTTTCCTTTACTACTCTTTCCATTCTTGCAAGACCAATTCTGAATTGGTTCTGCAGCAATTCTCCAACTGTTCTAAGTCTTCTGTTGCCAAGATGATCTATATCATCCACGGAACCGATTCCATAGTTCAAGTTTAGAATGTAACTTACTGAAGCGACAATATCTTCAAGCAGTATATGCTTTGGTGAAAGGTCATGCTTCCTCTCAACCAATTTCTCTTTTAATTCTTCTTCGTTTTGGCACTCATCCAATATCTCCTTCAAGACAGGATAAAACACCTTGTCAGCAACCTTAAGTGCAGTAAAATCAAAGTCTACATACTCCTTCAGGCTAACAAAGCAGTTACCAATAACCTTTGTAATTTGTTCTTCGTCGTCCTTAGCATAAGCCATTACCTGTCTTACACCAGCATTCTCGATTTGGAAAGCCAAATCTCTGGATATTTTTTGGCCTTTTTCGGCTAAAATTTCGCCTGTATTAGGGTCAAAAACATCCTCGGCAACAATTGCACCGTTTAATCTATTGGACAAGCCTAGCTTTTTGTTGTATTTGTATCTACCAACCTTAGCAAGGTCATATCTCTTAGCATCAAAAAACAACGAATTAAGCAGAGTCCTTGCACTTTCCACTGTTGGTGGCTCGCCTGGTCTCAGCTTCTTATATATTTCCTTCAATCCTGATTCATAATCAGTGGTTGTATCCTTTTCAAGAGTCTTCTTTAGTCGTCTGTCATCGCCAAATAACTCTAGGATTTCTTCGTTGGAACCGAAGCCTAAAGCTCTTAGCAAGGTAGTAACCGGCTGTTTTCTTGTACGGTCTACTCTAACCGAAATTATCTCATTAGAGTCTGTCTCATATTCTAGCCAAGCACCACGATTTGGTATAATTGTAGTTGAATACAATTTGGTATTTGACTTATCAACAGTTACATCGTAATAAGGTCCAGGGGAACGTACTAATTGGGTTACGACAACTCTTTCTGCACCATTATATATAAAGGTTCCCTTTTCGGTCATCAGTGGGAAGTCTCCCATGAATACCTCTTGTTCCTTGACTTCGCCCGTCTCCTTGTTAACAAGACGAACTTTTACCTTTAATGGAGCAGCATAAGTTACATCTCTCTCTTTGCATTCCTCCTGTTCATATTTTGGAGGATCACTCAAAGAGTAATCGATGAACTCAAGTATTAAATTGTCCGCATAATCCCTAATAGGCGAGATGTCTTCGAAAACCTCTCTTAAACCTTCTTCTATAAACCAATTATATGACTCCGTCTGAATCTGAATCAGATTCGGCATTTCGCCAACTTCATTGATTTTAGAAAAGGATATACGTTCTTTTCTACCTACTTTTACAGGTTTTGGCATATTTATCACTCCTTATTAACTCAACAAATTACATTCCGTCGCAGTCTAATATTATATTACATATC
>DATESI010000234.1:0-2609 GCA_035270905.1 Anaerovoracaceae bacterium | reverse complement strand
AGAGAGCTTCAAGCTGTAATTACCGCCTATAATCAAATCCCCTACTGATTTGATATTCCTTTTATTCTCGTCAGTTAATATTGAATAGCCCTTGGCAAGCACCAGCTCAGGATTATTCTCCTGCAAGGCAATTCTGTAATTCTCCAGCATGCTGGCAAATCGGTTAAGCTTCATTTCGAGGCTGATTTTGATATCGCTGTATAGGTTGTCCACCCTCAGTCTCTGGTAATCAAGCTTGTTCACAAGCTGCCTTAGCAAATCATCAGCTAGTCCATCAATATTTGCCTTAAGCTGAGCAAGGTCAGTTACCGCAAGGCTCGCTGCCGCAGTAGGCGTTTCCGCCCGAAGGTCTGCCACCATGTCTGCAATAGTAAAGTCAATTTCGTGCCCCACAGCTGAGATTATTGGTATCCTTGAGTTATATATACTCCGTGCGACCACTTCCTCATTAAAGGCCCAAAGGTCCTCAATGGAGCCTCCGCCCCTGCCAACAATCAAGGTATCTATATCCTCATAATTTTCATTGATATAATCTATCATTCCTGCAATGTCCGCTGCAGCACCGTGGCCCTGCACCAGAACAGGAAATACTATAACCCCCACATTGGGATTGCGAGTCGCCAAAATCTTGAGAATATCCCTGACCGCAGCACCAGTCTCTGACGTTACAATTCCGATTTTCCTTGGATATTTTGGAATCTGCTTCTTGTGGGCCGGGTCGAAGAGACCTTCCTTGTCAAGCTTAGCCTTAAGCTGGTCTGCGGCGATGGCAAGACTTCCCTCACCTGATACCTCAATGTTCTTAACATAGAGAGAATAGGTTCCGTTCTTCTTGAACACCGTCACACTGCCCGACAGGACTACCTCCATGCCGTCAGTAAGCTCAAACCTGAGCATTGGCACATAATCACGATTAAAGAAGCAGTTCAGCTTGCTTTCCCCGTCGATTACAGAGAAGTATATGTGTCCCGTGGAGTGATATTTGACACCGGATGCCTCCCCTACAACGGTGATGTTGCCTAGGATTGGATCCGTTGACATGATTCGCCCGATATATTCGTTGAGCTGGGATACAGTTACAGGTTTCATAGCCATATATTCTTACCTCCCAGCAAAGCCACGCCTACGGCGTTATCGGTGGAAAGCTCGGGTTTACCAAACTCTAGGCTACACTTATCGCCAAGAGATGCGCCCAAGGCATTTTTTATATATTTGCGAAAATATTCGCTACTGGACACGCCACCTGCGAATAAAAAATCACTGATTTGATACTTTTCATAAATCTGCTCTACCATTGTAACAATGGATTTGGCCAGTACATTGAAGAGGCTTATAATAAGCTCCTCAGACAGAACAGTTCCAACCCCGCGCTGTCCCTGAGTTTCAACGCCCGATAGGTTCACATAGCAATCCTTAACCTTAACAGGAGTAAAAAGCTTAGCATTAGCAGGAATACTGCTCTTGCAGGCCATAATATCCATTTCCTGTCCGCAAGGAAACTCCATGCCAAGAGCTACACCGATTCTATCAAGAACCTGTCCATAGGAAATATCCTTGGTACCGCCGATAATCTCAATGTTCTTGTTGTCAACAAGGAGAGCCTCAGTCGTGCCACCAGAAAAATGAAAGCATATAAGCTTAGTCTTGTCCTTCATTTTGGAGTAGTACCTAATCGCCTCAATATGCCCCTCCTGATGGGAGAATGTATATAGGGGAACTCCCAAGGTTGAAGCCATTATCCTCGCCGTCGAAACCCCGCTGTTAAACACAGGCATATACGACCCTTCGCAAGGCCTTGGCTTGTCCGACACGCTGACACATTCGATTCTTCTCCTGATTTGCTCGTCAGCTAGGACCTTGTCCATGATGCCGGGCAGGTTTGTTATATGCTGAAAAAGAGCGGTAGATTGACGTAAGCCTCTCTCGCCCTTTTTTACTTCCAGAAACTGTTGGTAATTCTTAATTATATTGCCGTCGCTGTCCACAACAGCCACAGACGTCTTGTAGTTGCTGGTGTCAATCCCAAGCGATAGCTTGTTATTCATCTTCCCTAGCAACCTTACCTAATATAGCGTTAATATATTTGGGAGACTCGTCGTCAGCGTATTTTTTCGCCAGCTCAACAGCCTCATTAATAGCAACTGCAGCAGGTACGTCCTGCACATATAGCATCTCGCAAATAGCAAGCCTCATTATAGCAAGGTCAACCTTAGCGATTCTTGCTATAGACCACTTAGTGCTGTACTTGTCAATCAATCCATCAACAGTCTCGCGATTGTTGAAGATAGCAATTAGACAGCCACGGAAGTAGTCCTCCTGATCACCAAGCTGCCTATCCGTAAGCTGCTTGTCGATATATCCCATATCATATAGCCCCTGTGCATCCATTTCAAAATAAATCTGCATCAAAAGCTCTCTTATTTCTGTTCTTGTTTTAGTGCTCATTTTCTTTCCTTCTGTCATTATTTTTGTTCCTCACCAGCCACGCCCTGAACGTGTATATTAACAGCCAAAACCTTAAGGGCCGTCATTTCCTCAATTTCCTGCTTCACCTTGCTCTGAATTTCCCAGGCAAGCTGAGGTATCTTCACCATGTAATTGACAATAAC
>DATESI010000233.1:0-3116 GCA_035270905.1 Anaerovoracaceae bacterium | reverse complement strand
GTTTCCAAATTCTGGAACGAAAACGATACATTCAGAAAATCGGTTGAAATCCGCGAAGGACAGCCCGAATATGTATTTTATGAAGGCCCGCCTTCCGCCAACGGAATGCCGGGAATTCACCATGTAATGGCGAGAACCTTGAAGGACTCAATCTGTCGATATAAGACAATGAAGGGATTTGAGGTAAACAGAAAGGCAGGATGGGACACTCACGGGCTACCTGTCGAAATCGAAGTTGAAAAGCAATTAAATATGTCCGGCAAGCAGGACATAGAAAAATACGGAATCAAAAACTTTAATGAAAAGTGCAAGGAATCCGTGTTCACATACACAGGACTTTGGGAAGAAATGACCGAAAGAATGGGATATTTGGTAGACATGGACAACCCATATATTACCCTTAAGGACGACTATATTGAAACCGGTTGGTGGATTATCAAGGAGTTCTTCAAGGCTGACATGATTTATGAGGGTCACAAGATTTTGCCATACTGCCCGCGTTGTGGAACAGGACTGGCATCTCACGAGGTTGCACAGGGCTACAAAGAAATCAAAGTTAATACGATCACTGCAAAGTTTAAGAGGAAGGATGCAGAGAATGAATATTTCCTTGCATGGACAACTACCGCTTGGACACTTGCTGCTAACACTGTAATTACAGTTGGTCCGGAAATTGACTACGTCAAGGCTAAGATGCTTGAGGGCGACGAGGAAGGCAATGTTTTCTACGTTGCAAAGGTTCTGGCTGACAAGGTACTAGGCGAGGGCAAGTATGAAGTTCTTGAGGAAATGAAGGGTAAAGATCTTGAGTACATCGAGTACGAACAGCTTATGCCGTTCTGCAAGGCTGACCCTAAGAAAAAGGCTTTCTTTGTAACATGCATGGATTATGTATCAGTTGAAGACGGTACAGGAATCGTTCACTCTGCACCTGCATTTGGTGAAGACGACTATCAGTGTGGAAGAAAGTATGACCTGCCTATGCTTCAGCCTGTTGACGAGAGAGGCTGCTATACAGAGACACCTTGGAAGGGCCACTTCATTATGGAGGATGGTCTTGATGTTGAGATTATCAAGTGGCTTGCTCAGGAAAACAAAATTTTTGCTAAGGCAAAGCTAGAGCATAACTACCCACACTGCTGGAGATGCGGAACACCGCTTGTTTACTATGCTAAGCCGAGCTGGTATATTGCAATGAGCAAGCTCAAGGATCAGCTGGTTGCAAACAATAATTCAGTTAACTGGTATCCTGACTATGTGGGTGAGAAGAGATTTGGAAACTGGCTTGCAGAGGTTAAGGACTGGGCTATTTCCAGAAGCAGATATTGGGGAACTCCAATTCCAATCTGGAGATGCGAATGCGGACATCTTGAATGCATCGGCAGCAAGGAAGAATTAGTTGAAAAGGCTATCGAAAATATAGATACAACCATTGAGCTGCACAGACCGTATGTTGATGATGTTCATATCAAATGCCCACACTGTGGCAAGACTATGGAAAGAATTCCTGAGGTTATGGACTGCTGGTTCGACTCAGGAGCAATGCCGTTCGCACAATGGCATTATCCGTTTGAAAATAAGGAAATATTTGACGAGCAGCTGTTCCCGGCAGATTTCATCTGTGAGGGTATCGACCAGACAAGAGGTTGGTTCTATTCACTGATGGCAATTTCAACATTCATCAAGGGACAGGCTCCATATAAGAATGTTCTTGTTAACGACCTTATCCTAGATAAGGAAGGGAAGAAGATGAGTAAGCATGTGGGTAACACAGTTGACCCATTTGGACTATTCGATAAGTACGGTGCAGATGCTACAAGATGGTATCTTTTAAGCGTATCGCCGGCTTGGTCACCGACCAAGTTTGACGAGGACGGACTTGTTGATGTCATCAGCAAATTCTTTGGAACACTTAGAAACGTATATAACTTCTTCGTGCTTTACTCCAATCAGGATCAGATTGATCCAGAGAAGATTTTCGTTGACTATGACAAGAGACCAGAGCTTGACAGATGGATTTTGTCCAAGTACAACAAGCTTGTTCGTGATGTAAACGAATACATGGACAGCTATGACCACATGAAGACAGTAAGAGCAATCACAGAATTCGTATCTGAGGATCTTTCCAACTGGTACATCAGAAGAGCAAGAAGAAGATTCTACGGCGAAGAGCTGGATACAGATAAGAAGAGCGTATACACTACAACCTATGAAGTGCTTGTTGGGGTATGCGAGCTTATTGCACCAATCGCACCGTTTATCTCTGATGAAATGTATGTAAACCTAACAGGCAAGGACACCGTTCACATTGCGGACTTCCCGGTTAGCAATGAGGCCCTTATCGACGAAAATGTTGAAGAGAGAATGGACCTTGTTCGTGCACTTGTAACCCTTGGAAGAGGAACAAGAGAAAAGGAAAGAATCAAGGTTAGACAGCCACTTACAGAGATTTTGGTAGACGGCAAGTACGAGGCTCTTATCAGTGACCTTACTCCATTAATCCTTGAGGAGCTGAACGTTAAGAGAGTAGTATTCGAAAAGGATCTTGATAAGTTTATGAACTTCTCACTTAAACCAAACTTTAAGGTTGCAGGACCGGTTCTTGGCGGCAAGATTAAGCTGTTCGGTGGTGCTATCGCTAAGGAAAACGCAGCAGAATTCGCAGCTAAGCTTGAGCAAGACGGCAGCGTGATAATGAACCTTGACGGTGAAGATTTCACAATCGAGAAGGACTTCGTAGATGTAAGAATTAGCGCCAAGGAAGGCTTCGCTGTTGCAATGGAGAACAACATCTTCACAATTCTAGACACTACAATTACTCCTGAGCTGGAAAAGGAAGGTCTTGCAAGAGAGCTTGTTTCCAAGGTTCAGCAGCTTCGTAAACAGAAGGATTATGAAATGATGGACAACATCACAATATTTGTTGATGCTGACAGCGATGTTAAGGCTGCAGTGGATGAATTCAAGGCATATATCATGAAGGAAACGCTGGCAGTTAAGATGGAAGAAAAGTCAGGACTGGAAAGCTATGACCTTAATGGACATAAGACCGGAATTGATGTAGAGCGAATCTAGCAGATAAAATATTTTATAAATACTATTAAAGAGATATATTG
>DATESI010000232.1:0-4109 GCA_035270905.1 Anaerovoracaceae bacterium | reverse complement strand
TATATACACCATCAATACCTACAGAAGGTTCTGGTGCGGTCCAACTGGAAGTTGGAGAAGTTAATGAATATCCAAAATCATTTGTTCCCATAAAGGTAACTGTTGTTCCCTGTGCAAATGAAAAACTTTTGCTGGTATCCGTTGAATTCATCATAAACTCATATAAAGAATAGGAAATATTACCCTGAGCGACAACATAAGGTGATCCGCTATCTGGTTCAACATTAACTGTCACCTTTGGCTTAGCGGTTGTGCCGCTTTCGATTACCTCAACCTCGGCGGAACCGCTGTATATTGACACGATTTCTGTGCCGATTCGCTGACTTACTCTGCATCTGTACATATCGCCTGCATCATAGCCACGGATTGTTAGAGTATTGGTCTTAGCACCATTACCCTTTACATCAGACCAGCCGCCCTTGTCTCTGTCATATTTTTGCCACTGCCTGATTACTGCGCCTACATTACTTCCTTTGGCTGCCGTAACCTTGGCAGTAAGGGTAGCAGTGCCGTTATCACTGATAATAATATTCTTCTTATCAATAGTGACACTAGGAACATTGGAATCTCCCGATGTTGTGTATGCATAAACCACAGGGCTGTATGGGCTTGCTACATCAAGAATTCCTTGCTTACTTTCAGTTTGAACCGCATAAGCATATTCACTGAATGGAAGCACATTCTTATCTGTGAAGCTGAACCATCCATTGGTGCTTTCGCTGTCTTTCTTTGAAATCAGTGGATAGTATACGCCGTGCTGATAACGGTATAGGGTGTAAATACTATTAGTCTTTATCACCGCTGGAACACCATCTGGACTCTGCCATACAAGTGTTATGGATTTGCTGTCAGCATCGGATGCGTGGAAATTATCTGGATAGGTTGGAGGCTGAGTTACATCCTTGACAAGATATCCAAGTACAGGGAATGTTTGGGTTTCACCTTCAATATTCATTTCACCACGCCAGTTTCCGAAGAGCCATGCGAAGGAATATTCTTCATAGCCACTAGGAATGTTAGTTACCTCACCAACATAACTATATCCAGTAAAGTCAGCCTTGCTGGAGGCTCCTGTATAGTCTGCGGATTGACTTACGCCAATTATGACTGAACCTGCCTTACCTTCAACATCTAATACCTCTTTGACAGTCCATGACATATTGACAAACTTGGTATCTTCTACGCTAATTGTCTGAGACATTGAACCAGCACTATCTCCAGAGCCAACCTTTACGAAATTACTTCCAGTTTTAGCGCTAACGGCCTTGCCACTGACATAATCATCCTTTTTGCCCTTGGTTTTGTCGTAGGAAGCAGGGTATCCGGCCTTGTTTTTGAGTATGTTATCGTTTATGGTATCCCATTTTTCCATTTTGGCAACCTGATCGTATTTTTCTGCAGTAATTATGGAGGCTCTTGGAGTTTGTGGTGCATCCACAATCATTGGCTCCCATTTCTTCGTATCTGGATTGTATGTCTCATAGTGATAACGAACATATGGTGTCATTACAAGTGCCACAGAATTCTGAGTTCCTGCCGAATAGCTTAGGGAGAAGGTCTTGGAAGTGCTTTCGCCCCAGGTACGGTTAAACTCAGTGGAAACACCGGCCATAATCTTAACTCCAGCAATGATGCCAGACCCGATCTTCTTGCCGGCCTGAACCTGAAGTCCTACAGTAAGTCCGTGTTCCATCTCCGTGGTACTGCCCTCCGTAAATTCTACAGAGGTTTCACCTGAATCCATATAGTCGATATCCTTGAAATATGGTGATGCTTGGAGCACTGCAATAATCCTTGGATCGGAGAAGAAGTACTCATTAGGCTCGCCGGTATATCTCATAATAATTGAGTCATTATCAGTATCGCTTGCTGCCACAGAGGTTGGAGCATAGTTTTTATCCTTTTCTGCTGCGACCCAATAGTTAAACCTTATATCACTGTCCAAATATCGCTTATCCTTCTTATTGATATTCTTTGCGTAATCGGCATCGCCAACAGGTTTCTGACCAATAACTCCGTATGCGGATGACCACTTGCTTTCCCCGTCCATTTTAGCCAGATAAGCAAAGGCAAGCTGTTCTTGACCTAGAGCATTACCATCAAAGTTACCTGCAACGGACTCGGTTATAAGTCTATTGCTGACTCCGTTCTTATAATTGAAGCTATTTTCGTGAATGTATTCTACAGGGATAGCGTAGCGTGGTTCAAAGGACCCGTTCTGAAAGTTATATCCACTTAGCTTAGTGTCAGGAACTCTTGAGCTGCTACCACTTTCTGTATCAAGCAAGCATATAATTCCGCCGATAGCGACTGAATCAGCATAGCCATCGCCTCTTTCTGCGAAGCATGTAATAGGAAGAGGACTGTGAACCATATCCTTATCATTGTATTTGGAATAGAGACCGCCACCCATATTGCTGGCATTCTTGTAGTAGCTTTCCTTCAGGGTAATCCAGTTCATAGCCTGGCCGACTCTGCGGTAGGTGTTGTCATCAGCATCGTATGTGAAGTAGGTGGCAACATATTCGTTGGTGGAAATAACCCAGTCATCTGATTCTGTGCCATCATCAGTTTGGTCCTTCTTGGAAAGAAGATATCCGCCTACAACAGCTTCTTGGTATCCGTCTCCGTCGATATCTCCAGCACCGGGACTTCCGAATACCATTACTTCATCTTTTTTGTCTGCTTTATTGTCAATATCCTCATTTATCTTATAGTCAATTCTCCAGTTGTATCGCAGTTGGCTGGTTTTGACTATCTTTTGCTTATTTGATAGTGGATCTACCCAAAAGAAGGTTCCCGTCGCACTATCGTATGGAGTTAAGGCCTTGATAGCCTCGCCAGCACTCTTTTTGGTTTTGGCACCTCCGAGAGCTGGACTGTAAGTAGCACAAATATCATCGGCAGCACTACCTGGCTGCGTGACAGTCTCCAGGCTTACAGCTGGCAAACGATACTGGTAATGCCAGTCCTGTGCCTTCAAGCTTCCTGTGCCACGCTTAGCATATAGGTTCTTGTTATCATAGAAATAATAGTTGCTAACCTTGGAGCGAAGATTCAAAACACCTTCACAGTTTATTTTGATGCCCAAGAATTTTTTTGTTACAGGGTTAGTTACTATGCGTTTATCACCTATGACAGCAGTACCAACTGGTACTCCGTTGTTGGTTGTTGTTGTTTTGTAATTCTCTAAGACAGAGAATATTTCAACGGTTCCAGTGTTTACAGTGGCGCCAGTATAGGTTTTTTCTCCCGCATAAGGTCTATATACAGCCAGTTCCTGAGTACCATATTCGTCACCGTCAAAGTTTCCGGCTGCGATACTGAGCCAAGCCCCTGCGTTTTCACCATATACCTTAAATGGCAATGTGCAGATTGGAACAGTTATGGCATCAATGGCTTCACCTTTAGGACCTGTGGCATTGGTATCGATTCTAAGAGCAATAAGGGTATCCCCCTTAGATGTTACAGTGGCAGAAACAACTGCAATATAGTTGGCCTTGCCTGAACCCATAGGGTCAAAGGCAACACTTCTATATGCATTGGCCTTACTAAAAGGCGTACTGGATGTACTGCCTCTGGTAAATGCAGTTGTATTTTTGTATAGGTTATATGAGGTTGCAACAGCAGAGGAGTTTATATACATGAGCTCATGCTGTGTAAGAAGACTTGCGTTGCCTCTACCATAAGGGGTTAAGGAATCCTTGGCCTGCTCCTTTAACTCCTCGGACTCTGTGCTGAGGGCAAGGGCGTTATAGGTACTGTCTGGTACAGACGAAATGCCCGTCTTGCTTTCAGCTGCCGTAACCGGCTCTGACATAGCTGGCAGCAGTCATACTGTTAGGCACAGCGCCAATGCCAGGGTTAGTAATTTTTTCATTTGAGTTCCTCGCTTTCTTTCCTAATTCTTCGTTAATTTAGTAATTATAGGCTCCATCCAACGATCGCCTGTCATTTCTTCTTGTGCCTTGCAAGCAAGCCTTTCGGCCATGGCCCAATCTCCGCGACGGGCAGCAATTTCTGCTCGATAAAGGTTTGCTACTCCGCCCCCGCCTCCGCCTGTGAGGCCTGCGTAGACCCGTGCGGCCTTATCTAGAGTGTCCGCGAAG
>DATESI010000231.1:0-3714 GCA_035270905.1 Anaerovoracaceae bacterium | reverse complement strand
GCCTGTACGTCCGATCCACGCCTCGCTCGAGTATGATCCTGCAAAGGCTGAGCTCGGTTTCGCTCTCTTCCATGACCCTCGTCTTTCAGTGGATAACACTGTCTCATGTGCAACCTGCCATGCTCTCGAGACTGCTGGTGTTGATAACCACAGATATTCTGGCTCATCGGCAATAGTCCGTGGGAGATTTGTTGATTAACCGAAGATTTTGCAGATTCTGTATATGAAGAAAGACAGGTCACGGATGCCACGGAGTTGTGCTCGGAAGGCTTTGAGTTTTGAGTTGAACGATTCTGCAGATGCGTTGGTGGATCTGTCAATGAAGTAGTTCAGGATGTTCTCTTCTCTGGACTTGATAGCATCCCTTGCCGACTTTATTTCCCTGATGGTACACTCCGCAACGGTGTGGTACCACTCGTGGAGTTTGGTTTTAGCCTCTTCTCTGGATAGTTTCTTGCTGCGGAAGATTGCTCTGAGTTTGTTGACGATGTCGTAGACTTCCTTGAGTTTCGGATAGAGCTTGAACAGGAGTTTCATCCTTGCCTTCTGGCGTTCAGACCATTTGTCTTGAGTCTGCGTCAGTGCGTGCTTGGAACGGGTCAGGAGCTCCACAAGTGTATCTCCGTTGTCCAAGACTGGGGGTCTGAACTGTTCGTTCCTGCGCTTGGGTTTGGGACCGCGTTTCTTGCCCTTGTACTTCTTGGGATATTTCTTGCGATACCACTTGCGGTGTGCAGCATTGCGCTTCAGACGCTCTTTGAACCTGCGTTCCGCCCTGCGGATATCAGCCTGCGCTTCACGTTTGTATCTCAGTCGAAGTTCCTCTACGGCTTCCAGACAGCGTTTCATGATGTGGAAGCAGTCAAGGGTTATCCTTGCATTGGGGAAGGTTGCTTCCACGATGGCACGCATACTTTCGGACAGATCCATGGTGACCTCAATCACCTTCTGGCGCTCTTCCAGCGGCAACTGCTGCAGCACCTTGATAACATCCTCGGCTTTGGTTCCTCGTACCATTGCGATGACTGTGCCTTGTTTTCCATGGCCTTCCTTGCTGGTGAGGATGGTGTACAAGTCATCATGCAGACTGGTCTCGTCGATGCTCAGATGTGGACCGAGGTTCTGAGGCAACAGCACCCAGCCTTCTGCGTGCATGCGTTGGTCCCACTTCGTGAAGTCGCTCCAGGTATATTTGTAGGCATGTTCAAGCGTGTTGCCATCAATCATATAGGAGCGCCCCAACGATTTTGCGGTAACGGGGGTCTGGTCCAAGTTTTTTTTTCAAGAACTCTGCGAACTCGTCAGAGAACTTGGTGCCGTTGCCGGCAAGCTCACACACGTTGAGTATGACATTCTTCCCATTCTCGTCCAGCCACCGCCTGCGGCGTATGTGCAGAACCAGTTTACGATTCCTTGCAGGGAAGTCGCTGATGGTCCTCTCTTCAGTGAAGCCGTTGGGACGCAGATGCTGGAGCTCAGGAGTGCGGTTATCTCGTTCGTCAAAGTAGAGATGAAGGTCACGCTTGTACACCTCGTCTTTCTTGACTTGATGTTCTTTGTCCTCTGCCATCACCGGCTCGAAGTAGTCGAGCAAACCTTCTGGAAGAAAGTAATGGAGGAAGTCCTCGAGGATCTTGGTCTGGAGTTCAGGAGTTGTTGTCATAATAAGGGAGTCTTTGAATACACAAAGGTACCCTTATTACGACCTAACTACAAATATTTATCCACGGATGTTTGGCATTGAGCCAGTAAAATAGATAAATGTCTGAAAGAAACGACTGAATATTCAGCAGAAGATGCAAAGTTCATGGAGATGGCCATTAATTTGTCAATAGAAAATATTGATGCTGGTGGTGGTCCTTTTGGAGCAGTGATAGTGCGTGACGGAGAGGTAATTGCAACTGGTGCAAACCGAGTTGTGCCTAATTCCGACCCTACAGCTCATGCAGAGGTAATGGCTATTAGGAACGCATGTAAAAAACTAGGAACATTTCAATTGACTGGTTGTACAGTATATAGTTCATGCGAACCTTGCCCTATGTGTCTCAGCGCCCTTTATTGGGCTGGGGTCAGCAGAATTTGCTATGGCAACACAAAGGATGATGCAAAGGCTATTAACTTCGACGATTCATTCATTTACGACCAGCTCGAGCTTAAATATGAAGATCGTTCCATCAAATGTGAACATTTTATGCGATCAAATGCCCTCCGTGCATTCAGAAAGTGGGATGAAAAGACTGACAAAATCGAGTACTAATAACCATATATATGGCTAAAATATGTAATCTGCTGGGATTTGATCCTAAAAGACATAATTGGAAGACAGAGGTTCTTGCAGGAATAACTTCCTTTCTCACAATGTCTTATATTCTAGCTGTAAATCCCTCTATGTTCGGAATTTTAGAGGGAATGCCTCAAGGTGCCGTATTCACTACAACTACCCTCGTTGCTTTAATCAGCACATTATTGGTTGCTTTTGTAGCACGAATGCCCTTTGGAATAGCTCCCGGAATGGGTCCTAATGCGTTCTTTGTGTTTACTGTGTGTATTTCGATGAAATATTCATGGCAGTTTGCTCTTACAGCTATTCTTATCGAGGGAATCATTCTATTGCTTCTGACATTGACCAAACTCCGTGAAGCCATAGTAGATATAATACCGAACACTATCAAAAAGTCATTGACAATAGGAATTGGATTATTTATAGCATTTGTCGGTCTGCAAAATGCCGGAATTATCATCAAAAATGATTCAACCTTAGTGACTTTCGGATCAATTACACAAGGTAGTGGTCTTCTGACTATCATAGGACTTATAATAACCGCACTATTTGTAGTAAAGAAGATAAAAGGAGGAATGTTGTGGGCCATTCTTATTACTACAATAATCGGCATACCTATGGGGTTGACCAATTATCAAGGTCTTATATCTTTTCCGCACTCACCAGCCCCTATTTTTTGCCAATTTGAGTTTGATAAGATCTTGACAATAGATATGCTGGTTATAGTCCTGTCATTTCTATGTATAGACCTGTTCAGCCTCACAGGTTCCGCAATAGGAGTATGTATGAAGGGAGGATTTGCCGATAAAGATGGAAAAATTGCCGGCATAAACAGATTATTTATAGCAGATTCACTAGGTACTATCACTTCCAGTCTGCTAGGTACATCAGCTGCCTGTACCTTCATTGAAAGTTCAACAGGAGCACTCCAAGGTGGTAAGACTGGACTTACTGCTCTCGCTACAGCCCTATGTTTCGGAGTTGCCTTGATATTATCTCCAATATTCCTTGCAATACCTGCTGCTGCAACGGCTCCGATTCTCATTATTCTTGGCCTTATGATGTTTAAGTCCGTAACAGAACTTGACTTGGAAGATATGAGCGAAGCAATACCAGGTTTTATAACAATTATATTGATGCCTCTTGCATACTCTATAGCTGACGGAATTCTTATAGGAATCATCAGCTATGTTGTAATCAATACAATTTGCGGTAATTTCAAGAAGCTCTCACCAGGAATGTATATTCTCGCCTTATTATTTATCTTGAAATATATTTTTCTCTAGATTCCCCCACTCTCCCCTTCCACACCAGTAGAGGGACTCAAAAGCAGGATATCATTTCTTCTCAATCCAGACCCATAACTTCCAAATAATATATCCCCATCCTAGAAACAAGGCTATATGTACCCATAATGGCACACTAGTATCATA
>DATESI010000230.1:0-3032 GCA_035270905.1 Anaerovoracaceae bacterium | reverse complement strand
ATATAATAATGTGTCGAAAAAGTAAACATTTCAATTGCATTACAAAAGCCGGGCCAAAAACCCGACTCTTGATTAAACAATATTGACTTGTTATTTTATGACCTTTAGTTTAACATTTTTGCCATCTGGCAGCTTGTCTGTGCTATCATCAACGGTAATTGTTCCGTCCATAATTGAGTCCTTGAGTTTATCATATTCCTCTACAGTGAAGATTTTCATATTCCATGAGTCACCTGTAGGAAGTCCAACGTAATCGCCGTCCTCAAGTCCGTAATTGACAACCTGGCCTGCTATAGTCTGGAAGTCTCCTGCCAAGTATGCAGATAGTGCACTCTCAACTGCTGGTTGCAGATTCTTAAGTGCTGATGTAATGAACGGATTGTAATCATTCCCTTCACCTAGCTTGAATTGATCTTCATCTGCTCCAATGATGTATTGATTGTTGTTAAGTGCTGCTTCCAAGACCGAGGTGTATATTCCGCCTCCGCATGCAAATACAATTTGGGTTCCGTCTTCATACCAGCCTTCCATTTCCTTGGTTAGCTTTTTGTCGCCATGGAACTGTCCCGCATATGTATATCTAACTTCGACCTCCTTGCCAAGCTCTACTGCTGCATCGTTTACTCCCTGCAGGAATCCTGAGCCGTATCTTTCAACAGGTGCAATATCATCTCCGCCCAAGAATCCAAGCTTATTGAAGCCTTCCTTGGCCGCTGCATATCCTGCCAAATACCCTGCCTGTTCTTCTCTAAAGACAATGGTTGTAACATTGCTCGGAACTGCGTCAACATAATCGAGGATGTCATCCTCAGCTATGTCGATTCCAATGAAATAAACTGACGGATACTCTTCTGCAGCCATGCATAGTGCCTCTGCATACATTTTGCCAGCACATACTATGGCCGTTGCTCCCTTATCCACTGCATCCTTTACGTTTGCCATTCTTGCTTCTGTTGTATCCTCTGCCGGAGTCCAATTCTCACATTCCAGCTTGTATTCACTTGCAATAGTCTCAACTCCTGCCCAGCAAAGCTGGTTAAATGGCTGGTCATCGAGGGATTCTGTTGACGCACAAAATGCCAACATCCCCGCATCCACCTTGGACTTGTCTCCGCAAGCACCCAAGGCTAGCACCATTACTATGGCAAGAAAAACTGTTAATATTTTTTTCATCTTTGTCTCCTCAATGTTTGTTATCTATAATCTTATTTGTAAACTTTTTACCCGCGACGCACCAAGCATCACTTGACTATTATATAGCAAAACAGGGAGATTTGAAAGTTTTTCTTGTTTAATTGGCAGCAAATGTCAAACTTCTTCTATTGATTTTACTAGCTTTACTGCTTAATGAACATCTGTACCCAGTAGGTATTGCCACTTGCATCCTTGGCATATCCAACGCCGATTTTGTTGTAGCTTGAGTTGAGAATGTTAGCACGATGTCCTGATGAATTCATCCAGCCTTTCATTACTGATGCTGCTGTCTTTTGACCCTTAGCAATGTTTTCACCTGCAGTCGAATACTTTATTCCGTACTGATTCATCATATCGAAGGCACTTCCGTAGGTCGGTGAATTATGTGAGAAATACTTGTTCTTGGCCATATCCTCTGCCTTAAGCTGTGCGATTCTATTAAGTGCTGAATCTGATGTCAGGCTTCCAAGACCTGCTGCACTTCTCTCCTTGTTCACAAGTGCAACAACCTGTGATGTTAGGCTGCTGTTTGAAGAAATGTTGTCCTGAGTGCCCCACTGCATGTTAACATTACCTGAGCAGCTTCCCATATAATTAAGTACTGTATTGAATAGTGCATTGTAGTTCTTATTGCATGTTGTATTTTTTTCTGCTGCGAAAGTCGGTAGTGCGCTTGCCATGACCATGGTCAGTGACAAGATTGTGATTACTAATTTCTTTTTCATTTGATTTTTTCCTCTCTTTCTTTTAGCATCACAAAAATTAAAACACACTGCCTCCATAACTGTCATTACACAATTTATGGAAACAGTGTCTTTAGCACCCCATCTGTAAACCTTGCTGTGAGACCCCAAATGATGTCTCCCTGTCTATAATATATTGGCACCTGCCACTTGCCTGTCCTCCAGCTGTAATCCCGCGTAATTCCAAGCTTTTCGTAGGGAAAGTTTTCGGGGACCTCATGGACAATATCACCCTCGTACCAATCTGGCTTCATTGCCTTAAGCTCCTCTGGCTTCATTAAAAAAACCGAATCTACTTCCTTTTCTTGGATTCTAATTTTTTCATAGGTTTCATAGCTTATTATGCCAATATAGGAAGAGATTGTGTAGTTGGCATATCCGTAAAGTGTGTCGCCTCGGCCAACTATTTCTATATTCTTCTCATCAATTCCTAGCTCCTCGCCTGTTTCTCTAATGGCACATTCAAGATGGGTTTCCCCTTCCTCGACTCTTCCGCCTGGGAAACAAACCTCCCCTGGGTCGCTACCCATATCCTTGGCTCTCACCTCGTAAAGGATATATAGCTCACTTGCCTGGCTACCGTCATCTGCTACGATTTTTTTCTCCACAAATGGTATGAGCACGGAGTAAAATCTGTGCTTGCCTACTGGCCCGGGTTTACGCCCTTGGTATGCTTTTTTTAATAGGTCTCTGTTCATACGCATTTCCTCATAAAACAAAAGGGTGAACACGTCACCCTTTTTAAGTACATTCTCGCTTATAACTAGTTCAGAATTTCGCAACCTTCGAAGTTAACGCCAATCATTTCTTCTTTTTCAGCGCTTAAGCTTACAACGAAACTCATACCGTAGTTCTTGGATATGTCTTTTAGTCTATCAATAAACTCGGGAAGATCGCCTAATGAGACATCCGCATGTTTCAAGATACTGTCGATATAAATTGTTTCGATATCGTGATCTGAACTTATGATTCCATAAAGGAACCCGATATATTCATCACTGTTAGTAATATGTTCAAAGTCCTCCATGCAGACAACTCTGATCTTGTATTTCAAATCATACATTAACCTTGAATTCTTGTTAATGAAGATAATAT
>DATESI010000229.1:0-2400 GCA_035270905.1 Anaerovoracaceae bacterium | reverse complement strand
GCCAAATCTTCAATAGTTTTTGTAGGCTACCAGGCAGAAGGAACACTAGGAAGACTTCTTCTTGACGGAGCCAAGGATGTGACACTCTTCGGTGAGGCAGTACATGTTAACGCAGAAATCCACAACCTGGAAGGTTTTTCTGGGCATGCAGATCAAAGCGGTCTGTTTGCATGGCTTGCGGGCTTTGTTCAGCAGCCTAAACAAATTTTCCTTGTTCACGGCGAGGAAGACTCCAAGCACGCCTTTGCAGATTTGGTAAAGGAAAAGCTGGGATACCAATGTGTAGTAGTTGAGGGTAACTCTGAATTTGAGCTTGACAGTGCACACCTTCTCAATGCAGAAGAAGCAATGGCTGAGGGTGTTGACGACGAAGAGGTGCAGGCTGTACGAAAGAAAATTGCAGACATTCATAACAGCTTGGAGGGCATTTTGTACAATGCTGACCTTGCCATGGGCAGTCATATTGCTCCGGCTAAGCTGGTTAAGCTTAATAATATTGTTCAAGAACTTGAGAAGAGCACCATTAACTTGGGCGCATCTATCACCGAGGAGGACAGATAGGAATGAAGGATGTTATTGTAATAGGAATTGCAGGTGGGACAGGCTCCGGCAAGAGCACAATGATTAGCAAAATTAAAGAAGAGTTTTGCGACGAAATAACCATTATAAGCCATGATTTCTACTATAAGGCACATAACGATATGACATTTGATGACAGGAAGTCCCTAAACTATGACCATCCCAATGCTTTTGACACAGATTTAATGATAGAGCATATCAAGAGGCTGAAGAATTGGGAGTCGATTGAAAGGCCGGTTTACGATTTTACTATACATAACCGCATAGATGAAACCGTAACGGTAAAGCCGGCTAAGGTTATAGTGGTTGAAGGAATCCTGATTTTTGAGAATCAAGAGCTTTTAGAGCTTTTCGATATTAAGGTATTTATTGACACTGATGCGGATGTGAGGATCATAAGAAGAATACTTCGTGACGTAAAGGAAAGAGGCAGAACCCTTGACTCGGTTGTGAGTCAGTATTTAACTACTGTTAAGCTGATGCACGAGCAGTTTGTTGAGCCGAGCAAGAAGAATGCTGATATTATCGTTCCTGAGGGTGGATACAATGTTGTAGCGCTTCAGATGCTCAATCAGAGGATACACGCTTTACTTCACGACGAGGAGGAGTAAGTGAAAAAGCTAAAAATTGCTATGCTGGGCTTTGGCAATGCAGGCCAAGCCTTCGCTAAAATGCTTGAATTAAAGAGAAAAGAAATTATCGCATGCTACAACGTTGATGTTCAGGTTGTAGCTATTGCCACGGGCACCAAGGGAACCATCATTGACCTTGATGGTATCGACCTTCTTAAGGTCTGCAAGGACGTTGAGTCCTATGGCAAATTTACGCCGGGAACTAAGGGATTGACACATGCCGATTCCCTTTTTGTTGTGAAGCATGTTGACTACGACCTTGCGATAGAGCTAACCCCGCTCAATATCTTTACGGGGCAGCCGGCAATCGAGCATATCAAGAATGCCTTTCTTCGAGGCAAGCATGTAGTGACTGCCAACAAGGGTCCCATTGCATGGGCTTTCCGCGAGCTAAAGGAAATGGCAGAGACCCAGGGGTCTATGTTTTTCTATGAGACTACCGTAATGGATGGCACACCTGTATTTAATTTGCGTGAGCATACTCTCAAGATGTGCAAGGTCACCCAGGTGTCCGGAATACTCAACAGCACCACCAACTATATCTTAGAGGAGCTGGCTGCGGGCAAGGAATACGACCAGGTAATCGCTGCAGGGAAGAAAGCTGGATTTATTGAGGCGGACCCTGCTATGGATATACAGGGATATGATGCGGCGGCTAAGATTACCGCACTACTCAATGTGCTCATGGATGCAGATATTACGCCTGACAAGGTTGATAGAGAAGGGATTGAGAACATTACAGTACAAGACATCAAGGATGCTTTGGCAAGGGGAAAGGTTATTAAGCTTTTGTGCAAGGGCGAGTTTGCCAAGGATGAGTTAGCCAAGGATGAGTTAGCCAAGGACGAGGCTTCGACCAAAACTACAGAGGATGGAATTTCCAACAAGCCTATAGTTTTGGCATCAGTTAAGCCTGTGCTAATTGACAAGAACGATTTGCTTGCTTCAATCGATGGAACATCATCAGTAGTTTCTATTACTACAGATTTGATGGGCAAAATTTCTGTGGTGGAGCACGCACCAGAAATTGAGCAGACTGCATATGGAGTGTTTGGCGACCTGCTGAGGGTGCTGGAGGGATTGAAGTAATGACAGAAACTAAGGATAAAAAATGGGTATTTATTGTGCTCATTGCTATATGTGCACTGCTTTGGGGGCTATCATTCTTTGGCACCAAGGTGGCACTTAC
>DATESI010000228.1:0-2213 GCA_035270905.1 Anaerovoracaceae bacterium | reverse complement strand
TCTCGAAGCTCGATTTGGATATCCTCTCCGGTAGGGGTGTTAAGGTCAATAGTTGATGTTGGAACAAACATATAGAATGGAATCCCGTAATGCTTGGCTAGGATTGCCACTGCCGATGTTCCAATCTTATTGGCTCCGTCTCCGTTGGCGGCCATGCGGTCACAGCCTACTACAACTGCGTCTATCCAGCCTTTTTTCATAACGGTGGCTGCCATGTTGTCGCAGATAAGGGTTACATCGATTCCTGCCCGGCTAAGCTCCCATGAGGTGAGTCTTGCACCCTGAAGCAGTGGCCGAGTCTCGTCTGCAAATACCTTGAAGTCATATCCCCGCTCGCTGCCAAGATAAATTGGTGCCAGGCAGGTGCCGTATCTTGATGCTGCTAGGGTTCCCGCGTTGCAGTGGGTCAGTATCCCCATTCCAGGCTTTAGTAAGGACAGTCCGCGCTCTCCCATAGAATAGCAAGCCGCCTCGTCTTCTTGGCGGATTGCTTCCGCTTCGAGGAAAAGAAGTTCCTTCGCCTTGGTAAGAACTTCTGGCTCGAGGAAAAGAAGTTCCTTCGCCTTGCGAAGAACTTCGGGTTTGCAGCATGACTCTTTGGCGGAGCCGGGGACCTCTGCCTGCTGCACATTTTCTTTGCAAACACACTGGGCCGCAGGCCCATTTCCTAGAAAACTCTCAAGCACGCCTACCATGCGTTTCATCGCCCATGAAAGGTTGACTGCCGTCGGCCTTGAGGAGTTGAGGTACTCTGCAGTTTCCTTCGCATGCGCGAAAAACTCTGCGGGCGTTCCTGCAAAGTCGCGAGTACAAATATACAGTCCGTATGCGGCAGCAATTCCAATCGCCGGTGCACCGCGAACCTTCAGCTTATATATGGCATCCCAAACATCTTCCTTGGTCTTAAGCTCTATGTAAGCCTCCTCGCCGGGAAGCTTGGTCTGGTCCAGTATTATTAACTTGTCCTCCGCGAACCTAACAGCCGCAATGGTTAGTGCCTTCATGGTTACCTCATTGTCATTTCAATTTTGGGTATTTGTCTGCATATATGATGTCACACCTTAACGGTTAATTATACCCCAAAAAGGCGGCAAAATCAAGCCAAATGCACTGGGCGCGGCTCTTTCTGCCAACAAAAAAGAGACTCTATGTGAGTCTCCATTTTGTTTTCTATTTTTATGCTTTATATCCCCTGCTTATATGTAGTTGTACTTTTTCAAATACCTGTTAATCTCATCCCTTGTTTTGAGAATCTTGTTGACTGGTGTCATTGACCATCTGCCTGCACTAACATTTCCTGAGCCGTACATATAGGCTGCGATTCCCTTGTTCCTTGAGCCCATGATTCTAATCAAGTCGCTCAAATATCTTGATCCGCACTTGATGTTAACCCATGCCTTGAACATGGATGAAAGCTTATATCCATTCTTCTTTGCGATGTTTGGATTAAGCTGCAGCATTCCGTAATATCCTGCAGGGTTAAATGATGATGCTCTAAAATTGCTTTCTCTGTCCGCCATGGCCATTACAAGCTTTTCGTCGATGTTGTACCTATCTCCATATTTAATGAAGTAGCCTGCATACTCTAATGACTTTTTCTTGCTAATGTTCTTATTTTCTTTTCTAATAAATGCGGCCAGACCCTTTTTGTATTTTTCCGCTTTCTTTGCCTTCTCTAGGGCTGCCTTTTCCTTGGCAGTCAGTTCGGGCTCTTCTTCGTCATCTGCTTGATTGATTGCTCCATCAGATGTTGTGCCAACCGCATTTTCTGTAACCAATAGGTTCTCTACTGCGGCCCCCGTCACATCAACTGCTGAAATTGTTGTTCCCTCCTGGGCTGTATTCGCATCTGCTCCTTGCTCTGATGATGTGGTTCCCACGATTCCTTCAGTGCCAGTAGCAGTGCCTCCGTCTGTAGCATAAATAGAAATTGATGAGAAGGCCACCGCTAGGATTAATACCCAAGTAGCCACTAGCTTTCTAAGCATAAGTTTCTCCTCTTTTTCTCTCTTCAGTTATAACGACTTTAATATTATAAGCGACGGGACTAATTTTTTGCATTGCTGAGGGTGTGAATTCACAAGGTTTTCACACGGGTTGGGTTGTTTTTGTGTCCAAAAACAAATAATTTTATTTTTTGTTGTTTGCTTTCAATAAAAAAGAGCCTTGCACGGGGCAAAGCTCTTTTTCTTTTCTATTAAATGCTATTTTAA
>DATESI010000227.1:0-4825 GCA_035270905.1 Anaerovoracaceae bacterium | reverse complement strand
GCGTTGTTGCTCGTTGCGGCTCGGTGCATTTGTTTGGTTGTTTATAATATGAGGCCGCCCCGCACGCGGAGCAGCCTCTTAAATTTATGCTATGTAACTACCTGACTATTTTTTTAGTGGAGGTAATCCTAAGATTTCTCTAGCTTCTGTTGGGTTAGCTACTGGTCTTCCTAATAATTTAGCAAGCTCAACAACCTTAGCAACCATCTGGCCGTTTGATTCTGCAAGAACGCCCTTTTCCATGTATAGGTTGTCTTCGAATCCTACTCTTACGTGTCCGCCTAAGCAGATTGTAGCAGCAGCGATGTGCCATGCGTTCTTACCTAGACCTGTTGCAGTCCAAGTTGAACCTGCTGGAATTGATTCTGCCATGTATACTAAATCTCTGATTGATGCTGACATCTGTACGCCAAGTACGAAGTCCCAATGGATTGGAGCTACAAGGTAACCCTTCTTAGCTGCAGTCTTCATAGCAAGGTCAATCATGCCCTTATCGAAAACTTCACATTCAGGCTTGATGCCTCTTTCCTGCATGATTTTAGCAAAGTTGATAATTGTGTTGTCAGTGTTAACGAAGATTTCGTCTCCACCAAAGTTACAAGTACCACAGTCTAATGTTGCCATCTCTGGTGTAGGAACGATTTCTGTTGACTGTAATCTTTCAAGGTCTGTCATACCAACTGCTCCACCTGTTGAAGGCTGGATAATAGCATCTGGACATTCCTTACGAATAGCATCAACGATAACCTGGAATCTATCCTTGTCCTGAGTTGGTGTTCCATCATCCCATCTTACGTGAAGATGAATAAGTGATGCACCAGCATCATAAGCTGACTTAGCTTCTCTTACGCACTCTTCTACAGTATAAGGTACGTTAGGGTTTTGTTCTTTAGTTACTTCTGCACCACAGATGCAAGCACTAATAATTAGTTTTTCCATAGTTTAACTCCTTTTTTATTATAAATAATTTAATTAACCTTGTCGCATGTTCACCACACGCATATGTCGTAATTATACCATTAAAGCTCCCGATGTTCAAGGGTTACTCGAAAACCTAATGCCTTAAATCTCTCTGCCATTTCGATAGCCATTGCAACGGACCTGTGTTGTCCTCCGGTGCACCCTACCGCAATATTGAGATGGTATTTGCCCTCCCTAGTGTAGTGAGGAATAAGCTTGCTGACCATTGTCTGTAAATCCTGCAAAAACTCTTGGGCAACCTCTGCCTTAAGGACGTATTGCGACACTTTCTTGTTCTTGCCTGTAAGCTTCTTCAGGCTAGTAACATAGTACGGATTAGGTATAAATCTCACATCAAATACTAAGTCCGACTCAAGTGGTATGCCGTATTTATACCCAAAGGAGGTGATATTAATAGCAAAGGTACTCTCCCCCATAATTCCTAGGAATAATCGCTCCATTTCTTGCTTGAAGCCTGCAACCTTCATGTTGGTTGTATCAAGGATGAAGTCTGATTTGGCTCTTATGTCTGCCAATCTCTCCCGTTCCTCTTCGATTACCTCTCTGGTTGTTGCCGCCGCCGACAGCGGATGGTTCCTTCTAGTTTCGTTATACCTACGCACCAAAACCTCGTCCGATGCTTCCACGAATAATATCTTGAGTTTAATCTCCTCGCTGCCCTCAAGATACCTGATACATTCATTCAAGTCAGTAAAAAACTCGCCGCCCCTTATGTCCACAACGAAGGCCGCCTTCTGAATATTCTTGTTAGATGTGGTTGACAGGTCGATAAAGCTCTTGATGAGCCCTGGTGGCATGTTATCTATGCAGTAGTACCCCTGATCCTCGAACCAGTCTGCCGCATTGGTTTTGCCCGCACCCGAAAGTCCGGAAATAATTACAACGTTCATGAATTTCTCCTACACTTTTTCTATATTAACGATTCTCTCTATATCAAGTCCTGCTTCAATTGCCCTCTCAAGTGCCGCGCCGAAGTTTCCCACTCTCTGACTGATATGAGCATCGCTGCTGACAATGAATTTTACATCTGCCTTGGCAGCGATTTTGATTCCCTCCACTGTAAGGAAAGGGTGCTTCATATTTAGCTCCATGAGGGTGTCTGTCTCCTCACAAGCCCTGGCAATCTCGGCTATATCAAAGGGACCCTTGTCCCCTGGGTGTGTCAAAATCTTAATGTTATTCTCGTGCAAAGCCCTCACGGTCATTTCCGTGTTCTTCACCATAAGTCTACGGGTCATACCGTCCGGCAGTCCAAGGTGTTTTTGGATGTAATTGCTGACGCAATATCCCTTAGGGATGCCGTAGTGGTAGCCTGCAATAACAAAATCAAAAAGAGGATATTCCTCTTTGGTTACATCAAGAAAATTCCCTGCGTGAATGACATTGGCCTCAACCCCGAGGTAAATTTCTATCTCTGGGTAAATAGGCTTCAGCCTATTTATTTCCTCTCGCATAACCGGGAAGTCGGACCTTTTCACTCCGTAGGTGAGATGTCCAGGGCCGTGGTCTGTAATGGCTATGGCCCCAAGGCCTTTGCTCACTGCTACCTTGACATTATCCTCTATGGTTCCCTCGCCGTGAGAAAAAATTGTATGTGTATGGTAGTCAAAGGTCATCTTGTATTTGCCTATCTCTACTGGCCTAGGCTCGTTGCCTTTCCTTGTTGTTCCCTTAGTTTCCAATAATCCTTACCTCCGGTTCCAGTCTTACTCCAAACTGCTGGTAGACCTTGTCCTGAACCTGCTTCATTAGTTCTAATATATCACTTGTGGTTGCCTCGCCTATGTTAATAATAAACCCGCTGTGAAGCTCGGAAACCTGAGCACCACCAACGGTGAGACCCTTGAGTCCTGCATCCTGCACAAGCTTGCCTGCGAAATAGCCTGTTGGCCTTTTGAAGAAGCTGCCTGCACTTGGATATGAAACAGGCTGCTTTTCATTTCTCTGCTTCATAAGTTCTGACATCTTGGCTGATATTTCTTCGGGGTTACCGTTCTTAAGGTTTAGAACCACCGAGGTTACTATATATCCATTGTCCTGTATGCTGCTGTGTCTATATCCCATTTGGATATCATCTGCACAGAAGGTTCTGGTTTTCATTCCGTCGGGGGATACTGCAGTCACGCTCTTGATAATATCCTTCATTTCGCCGCCATATGCTCCTGCATTCATGAACACCGCACCGCCAATGCTCCCAGGGATTCCGCTGGCGAATTCGAGGCCGCTAAGTCCATCATTAGCTGCCAATTTGGCAACTGTTGATAGTAGGGCTCCTGCACCGGCCGTTAGCTGTGCTCGCTCCATGCTTACATTCTTAAAGCCCTCTCCGAGCTTGACAACCACGCCGTCAAAGCCTGCATCGGTAAAAAGGATATTGGTGCCGTTACCGAGTATTACATGAGGCACCTTTGCGGCTGTCAGCTTACGCAAAACATATGAAAGCTGTGCCTGGGTCTCGGGTATGACCAGTAGCTTAGCGTTACCACCCGTCTTAAAGGATGTGTGCTCTTTCATTGGCACATCCTCTTTGATCATTTCCTTGTGTATTATGTTATGGTCGAAGAGATTCACATAATCCATTAAAGTATATCCTCCTTATCAATGTCATATTTGACAAAGGTTGCGTATTCCATAGTATCGCATGCCAAATTCTTCTTCTCCAGTCTTCTGCTGAGGAATTTGCTGAAGTAGTAGTAGAATATAGCGAATACTGGAACGCCCAAGATCATTCCAACGAATCCGAACAGTCCGCCGCCTACAATGATTGCGAACATTACCCAGAAGCTTGCAAGACCTGTTGTGCCTCCTAAAATCTTTGGTCCTATAATGTTACCGTCAACCTGCTGGAGTACAAGCACCATTATTGCGAAGTAAACTGCCTGAATTGGGCTTACTAGGAATATGATTATTATTGATGGTATTGCTCCGATAAACGGTCCGAAGAATGGAATAATATTAGTAATTCCAACAATAAAGCTTATGAGTACAGGGTAAGGAAGCTGAATAATTGACATGGCAATGAAACAAATCATTCCAATAATTGCTGAATCAATTATCTTGCCGTTGATGAATCCACCAAAGGACTTATTAGTAAATCTTCCAAATTCGAATATTCCCTCTGCACGTTCAGGTGTGCATGTTGCAAGTATAAGCTTCTTAATCTGTGCTGCAAACTTCTCTTTGCTGTTCAAAAAGTATACGCATACGATTGCACCAATGAGCACATTAAAGGTCGTCATAACTGTTCCCCAGATTCCTTGGGAAACTCCGATGACGAAGTTGCCTGCACCTGGTATGAACTTGGTTTCTGCCCATTCCTGGATGCTATCAACGAATCTATTAATTAAGCCCTCGAAGGTTTTCATTATTTCTGGGTTCTTGTCCATTGTGTTTTGGGCCCAAACTGTTAGCTCATCCATTCTAGCTGGCAAAACATCGATAATCCCTATAATGCTCTGTATCAGCTCTGGAATAACCAGCCAGCAGAATCCACCTATAACAAAGATTAAAAATGCTAGCGAAAATATTGTGGATAGGACTCTTGATACTGCAAGAGACTTCTTGCCTGTCTTAAGCTTAGTCTTAAAAAACTTATAGCACCATTTGACTACGAAGTTGTATACTGGGCAAAGCAAATATGCCATTATAAGACCTATTATAAATGGCTGAAGGATATTCCCCACTATCTGAAATCCCTTGGCTACTTCATCAAAGTCGTTCACAAGTCCATAGAACAATATTAATGCACCACCGGCTAGGAACAGAGTAACTCCTGCCTTAAAATATTTGTTGGCTAGTAATTCTTTCATCTTATATCTACTCCTATCTTATACCCCTACTATAC
>DATESI010000226.1:0-2157 GCA_035270905.1 Anaerovoracaceae bacterium | reverse complement strand
CATTGTTGTGTCTGTCATTAACAGTTTCTTTTGGTCTAGGACCCACTTAGCTAGCTTTTCTGGTCCTTCCTTGTCGAGTAGCTGCTTGGTTCCACTTAGCTTATCAATCTCTGCCTGTGGAATTCTAGGAAATACCGGCACGTCAAACTGAGGCTTAATGCCCTTGGTCTCATTGACAACCTTGTCTGCAAGGTAATTGAGAACCTTCAGCTCCTTGTCCTGTGCCTTTCTTATATTGAGAAGCTCAGGGTTAGCAGCAATAAATCCTGTGTCGCATTGTCCCTGCTTGAATGTCTCATGGTTAAGTACGTTGAGCAGGAATCCGATGTTAGTCTTAACACCCTTAATCTTAGTTTCGCTAAGGGCTCTAATTGCCTTCCTTGTAGTGTCCTCGAAGTTCATAGCCCATGAGGTTACCTTAACAAGCAGGCTATCGTAATATGGTGAAATTACGGCTCCTGTAAATCCGTTACCGCCGTCAAGTCTGATTCCGTATCCCGATGCACTTCTATATAGCTCAATAGTTCCTGTGTCAGGAGCAAATCCGTTGGCAGGATCCTCTGTTGTAATTCTGCACTGGATTGCATATCCACGCTGGGTAATATCCTTCTGGCTCTTAATACCGATTCTGTCTGAAGCTAGGGCATATCCCTCTGCAACCAAAATCTGAGACTGAACGATATCGATTCCTGTAACCATTTCGGTTACTGTATGCTCAACCTGAATTCTTGGGTTCATTTCTATGAAATAGTGGTTGCCTTCCTTGTCAAGAAGGAATTCCACTGTACCTGCACTTCTGTAGTCAACAGCTCTTGCAATCTTAAGTGCATCGCTGCAGATTGCCTCACGCTTTTCATCTGACAAGCAAAGTGCTGGCGTAAATTCAACAACCTTCTGATGACGTCTCTGAATAGAGCAGTCTCTCTCAAATAGATGAACTACATTGCCTTCCTTGTCTCCAAGAACCTGCACCTCGATGTGCTTAGGATTTTCTAAATATTTTTCGATGAAAATGTCGTCTATGCCGAAGGCTTTCTTCGCTTCGCTCTTAGCACTTCTGTACTCAGGCAAAAGTTCATCCTCGGTTCTTACGATACGCATGCCACGGCCGCCGCCACCTGCGGCTGCCTTAAGCATTACCGGATAGCCGCAGATTTCTGCGAACTTGAGAGCCTCTTCCTCTGACTGTATTGCAGCCTCGACTCCCGGTATTGTTGGCACGCCAACCTTGTTGGCAACAATCTTTGACTTTATTTTATCTCCTAGGCTATCCATCATCTCGTGAGTTGGCCCGATAAATTCAACGCCTGCATCCTCGCAAGCCTTGGCAAACTCAACGTTTTCCGAAAGGAAACCGTAGCCCGGATGTATTGCATCAACGCCCTTAGCCTTGGCAAGTGCGATAATTTCGTCTATTGCAAGATATGCACCTACTGGTGTTTTGCCCTTGCCGATTTGATATGATTCATCTGCCTTGGTTCTGAACAGTGTGTTCTTATCCTCCTCAGAGTAGATAGCAACGGATCTGATTCCTAGCTCGCTACAGGCTCTGAATATTCTAATGGCAATCTCTCCACGGTTTGCCACCAGTATACGCTTGAATTTTTTAATTTCGCTCATAATATTTAATCCCCCGTTTTCTTGTCATTTTGGTGGATGCAAGCTGCACCCTGCATGCTATTTTTTCACATGCACATCCATCTGCGGATATGGTATTGTTATGCCCGCCTCGTCAAAGGCTAGCTTTACATTCTCTTTTACTTCGTATTCAACATCGTAATATTTGACTGTTTCGCACCAAACCTTCATGTCGAGAACCACAGCACTATCGATATAATCTGCAATTCCGATTATTGGCTCTGGTACATTCAGTACATTTGCCATGGTCTCAGCGATAGTTGCAAGAATTTCCTTGGCTCTTGATATGTCTGATTCATATGCAATGCTGAACTGGCAATCAACTCGCCTAACTCCTTCGGTGGAGTAATTGGTAAGAATTGATGTGGTAATGGTTCCGTTTGGAATTATCACTACCTTATTGTCAAAGGTTCTAAGCTGGGTGGTCAATAGGTCGATGCTGTGAACCTTGCCCACAGTACCCGAAACCTCCACTGTATCACCCTTCTTGAAAGGCTTATTCACTAATATAATTATACC
>DATESI010000225.1:0-4506 GCA_035270905.1 Anaerovoracaceae bacterium | reverse complement strand
CAAGACCGTTGGAAATTACAAGTCCAAGCACCTTGGCAGTGTTGGTGTTGATTCCCTCCGCTCTTGCCATAGGCTCGTTGTTTCCTGTTGCACGAATTGCACAACCGATTTCTGTTCCAAAGAACCAGTATAGAATTGCGATTACTGCTGCAACGAATACTATTCCAATAATTATAGCCTTGGTGATTTCACCGCTGGTAATGATAAGGTCGAACTCGGTCCGGCTTATGGTTACATTGGATTTGCCCATTATCCTCATGTTGATTGAGTAAAGTGCAAGCTGTGAAAGTATCCCCGAAAGTATTGATGGAATGCCAAGTGCAGTATGCAAAAGTCCTGTAATTAGACCTGCCAGCATACCCGCAATTATTGCCATAATCAGTGCCAGCCATGGGTTAACTCCCCCGGCAATTGCAACTGCACAAACCGCACCGCCAGTAGCCAAGCTGCCGTCAACGGTTAGGTCTGCGTAATCCAATATTTTGAATGTTATGTACACACCGAGGGCCATAATTCCCCAAATTAAGCCTTGGGCGACTGACCCTGGAAGTGAGTTCAATAAGGATATAATGCTCATGTTTTCTTGTCTCCTTCATCAGTTTCTTGGCTCGAGGTCCCAGACGCTTGTCAAGGGACCCCGAACTGAAACTATTATATTTTATTATTCTGCCTTAAGTTCATCTGGCACTGTAATTCCAAGTGTCTCAACTGTTGTATCATTGATAACAAGTGATAATGTTGATGTATCGAAGTGGAAGATTGGTGTTGCACCTGGGTCTGCGGCCTTCACTAGGATTTCGTATGCCTGTAAACCTGCTTGGTATCCCAAATCATAGTAGTTGATTGAGTATGTTGCTAGGAATCCACCTTCAGCAACAATGCTCTCTTCGCTTCCGATTACTGGCTTACCCTGTGCATTAGTGATGTTTGACATTGCTGTTGCATTAGCTGCAATAACGTTATCTGTTGGTTCATAGAATCCATCAACCTCTGTGCATGCCTTAGTTACAACTGTCTGAATTTCGTTTGAATCTGCGAATGTGTAAATCTTAACTGTGAAACCTTCTTTTTCAAAAGCCTTCTTAGCTTCATCTGCCTGGATTGCTGAGTTTTCTTCAGCGGAGCAGTACACGATACCTACTGTCTTTACATCCGGGCAAAGTGTTTTCATTAGTTCAACCTGAACGCCTACAGGATTAAGATCTGATGCTCCTGTTACGTTTGCTCCCGGTGCTTCGTCAGATTCGATCAAACCTGAACTTACATAGTCTGTTACGGAAGTTCCAACGATAGGAATGTCTGAAGTAGCTTCTCTTGCAGCCTTAACTGCGTTAGTTGCGTTTGCCATGATTAGGTCAACGCCGTCGCTTACGAATTTGTTGGTAATTGTTGTGCAGTTTGTCTGCTCACCTTGAGCATTCTGCTCGTCAAAGGTTACCTTATCTCCAAGTTTTTCTGTAAGTGCAGCCTTAAAACCTTCGGTTGCCTGATCAAGAGCAGGGTGCTCTACAAGCTGGCAAATACCGATTGTATAGGCATCGTCTGCGGCCTTGTCTCCGCATGATGTCATGGTAAAGACTGATGTTAATAATAATGCTGTTGCAGCTGTTACTGCTAATATCTTCTTAAGTTTCATTTTTCGTTCTCCTTTAATTCCTTTTTAAATGTGTTTGATTTTTGAGGCTTTACCCATATTCTCGTGGGAGGTGATCAAGCTCCTTGGAAAATATGAATAAAAAAAGCAGGTTCGCCGTAAAAGACGAATCTGCTTAAATGTTAAAATAATTTACTATTATTTTAGCCTTACGCAAAAGCCCGCCATTTACGAACATAAGTAAAATAGCTAAAGTAATAGTAGGCGAACTGAACTAGACTCGCGTTAACTACGCATGCCTTAACAACTACTGCATTCATTAAGTTTTGAATTCTTGCGTTGTTGTTAGTTTTCATTAAATCCGTTCTCCTTTTTTGTTGTTTATCAACAATTTTCTTTAATATACCACTGATTTTGTGGACTGTCAACACCTTTTGAGTAAATTTTTCGCTAAATTTATGTTTTTTCACAAATTACATGTTTCACCAGTATTTTTCATTTTACATTTCCTCTTATTTAGACTACAATGATTCGTAGCGACACATGTGACTTATCTAAGGAGATGACATAATGAACTTTATCAAATCAAAGGGCAAGGGCATTTTGCTATGTCTTGCAATTGCAATCCCTGCATGGTTTGCCGGCAAAGCCTTCCCTATTGTCGGCGGTGCTGTTATTGCAATTCTTGCGGGCATGGTTATAGCAATCTTTTTTAAAAACAGAACGAGTACTGAGCCCGGAATCAAATTCGTATCCAAGAAAATACTGCAGTGGGCAGTCATACTTCTTGGCTTCGGCCTTAACCTAAATGTAATTTGGGAGACAGGCAAACAATCATTGCCAATTATTATAGCAACAATCACAACATCTCTTGTGATTGCATATGTGCTTCACAAGGTAATGAAAATCCCTGCAAATATATCAACACTTGTAGGCGTTGGTTCTTCTATATGCGGAGGTTCTGCAATCGCCGCAACCGCACCGGTTATTGATGCAGATGATGAGGAGGTCGCACAGGCAATCTCCATAATTTTCTTTTTCAATGTGCTGGCAGCAATAGTATTTCCTATTTTCGGAGCGGCCGTAGGCTTTTCTACTGATAGCGGCGAAGCCTTTGGAATCTTTGCGGGCACAGCGGTCAACGATACCTCATCAGTTACGGCATGTGCTTCCACTTGGGATAGCATGTGGGGACTTGGTGCGGCAACCTTGGACAAGGCTGTTACGGTTAAACTCACAAGAACCCTTGCAATTATACCAATCACATTGGTTCTTGCATTCATGCGTACACGCAGAGAAAAGAAAATGGCAGCAGCCACAGGCGGTGGTACTAAGGTTTCCATGAAGCAAATATTCCCATTCTTCATACTGTACTTCATAGCAGCCTCAATCATTACGACTATTGCAACTTCAGCTGGAGCTGCACCAGAATTTTTCAGCCCAATCAAGGAGCTGAGCAAATTCTTTATTGTAATGGCAATGGCAGCAATCGGTCTTAATACGGACATCGTCAAACTTGTCAAAACAGGTGGCAAACCACTTGCAATGGGACTATGCTGCTGGGTTGGAATCACAGGTGTAAGCCTTCTCATGCAGCATGTACTGGGACTATGGTAGCCTGCTCATTCCACAAATTTAACTGCAAAACAAAAGCTCGCCAATCAGCGAGCTTTTTTATATGAACCTATTCTTCATACTTCTTGTCACTTGGTTCATCCATAGATGAAATGGCCATGAGCCCACCTTTGTTTTAGTGCGTCTTTAACTGTAATTCCCATTATATCTCCTGTTTTTTCTTACACTCTAACAGCTATATCCATTGCAATCTGCAAATATTTTTCGTTGTCGCTCTGTGACACATGATCCATAGTGCGTTTGTCCCACTTATCACCATCAAGGGTGTCCTCACCGTATAGATACTGATACATTGCAACGTCTCGGAACAAGCCCAATGCCATGACTGATGCACATTCCATGTCCACCACCAAACAGCCCTCTGACTTGCGAGCTTCCATATCTTTTCGTGTTTCGCGGTATAGTCCATCTGTTGTCCAAACCTTGGTTTTGCTGTATGGTGCGTTTATTTCGTCGAGGATTTGAGCTGTACTTTCTGCGGTCACTACCTCAATATAATCTCCATCAGGAAGGTAATGATAGCTTGTACCCTCATCCCTATATGCCTCCGTTGGGACTATTAAATGTCCCGCAGCAATATCCCTATCCAATGTTCCGCAAGAGCCAAATACAACGAATTTCTTGCCGCCCATTGCGATTACCTCTTCCATAAGAGCTACAGTTGCAGATCCGCCTATGGTTGTATGATACATAGCAAGAGTCTTGCCCTCATACTCAAATTTATATATTGGAATATCCATTCCACCGTTCATTACGGCAATTATCTCTGTTTCAAAATGATCAAGCAATGCCTTCAAAATCTTCGCCTTGAAGGTTACAAGAACCACCTCAGGAAAGTCCTTCTTAGGGCTATGCACATCTGATGGATTAAGGACGGCAGTTCTGCTCTGGTCATAGGTTTTGGAAATGCTCATAAAAAATAACCTCCTCTAATTTATTTTTCTTTACCCAATCCGTCTAATTATGCTTTCATTTGTCCTTTATCTTTACAGCTGGTCGAGAGCTTCCTCAATCATCTTGTTTTTCTTAACCTTAGGTCTTGCGATAAGGTTGCCTCGATACATTACCATCTTCACATCTCTAAGGGTTGCAAGGTTCTCAAGTGGGTTGCTATCGGTAACGATTAGGTCTGCACATTTCCCCTGCTCAATGGAGCCTGTGATATGGTCAATGCCTAGAATCTCTGCGTTGCCAAGGGTTGCCGAGTAAATAGCAAAGCTACTTGTTACCTCTGCATACTTTTGGAAGTGGCAAAGCTCTCTCCACATGTTATATGG
>DATESI010000224.1:0-5495 GCA_035270905.1 Anaerovoracaceae bacterium | reverse complement strand
TACAAGGATGCGGAAAACGGACAGGGGCTTTATATGCGTACTACTGAGGAAATGCTGGAGGAGTTCAGCTATCTAGGTGAGGACATGGCATATAAGGTTGTTGTTGAGAATACTAATATGATTGCTGGGCTTATTGATGATGAGATAAGACCTGTACCAAAGGGAAAGTTCCCTCCAAGAATTGCAAATGCTGACGAGACTCTCAGGAGCAGCTGCATGGAGAAGGCATATAGCATATATGGCAACCCCCTTCCTGATAGGATTGCTTCAAGGCTTGAAACGGAGCTTAACTCCATAATCAGCAACGGATATGCGGTGATGTATGTTTCGGCACAGATGCTGGTTAACAAATCTCTTAGCGATGGATACCTGGTAGGTTCTAGGGGTTCGGTTGGTTCATCCCTTGCGGCCACCATGGCGGGGATTACTGAGGTTAATCCACTGGAGCCCCATTATATTTGCCCTAGCTGCAAGGAACTTATCTGGGGAGATATGAACCTCTATGATTGCGGCGTGGACATGCCGGAGATGGACTGCCCTAAGTGCGGTACGAGAATGCACCAGGACGGATATACCATTCCATTTGCTACTTTCCTTGGATTTAACGGAGATAAGGAGCCTGATATCGACCTTAACTTTGCAGGTGAATATCAGCCAGTTGCACACAAATACGTTGGAGAAATCTTCGGAGAGAAGAATGTATATAAGGCAGGGACAGTAGGCACTGTTGCAGATAAAACGGCCTACGGTTTTGTTATGAAATATTTCGAGGAAAGACAGCAGCCTATCAACAAGTTTGAAGCTGATAGACTTGCAACCAGTTGCACAGGGGTAAAACGTACAACAGGGCAGCATCCAGGAGGAATCGTAATTGTTCCTGATGACCATGAAATTTATGAGTTCTGTCCAGTGCAGCATCCTGCTAACGATATGAATTCAGACATTGTAACCACTCACTTTGATTATCATAAGATAGATGAGAACCTGCTGAAGCTTGATATTCTGGGACATGATGTTCCTTCAATGATAAGGCAGCTTCAGGATTTGACGGGGGTTGATCCACACAGCGTACCCCTAAAGGATGAGGCGGTTACAGGAATATTTAACGGAATAGAGGGTCTTAAGATTAAGGACCCTGAATACAAATTTACTCATGGAAGCTATGCAATACCAGAGTTTGGCACCAGATTTGTACGACAAATGCTGGATGATACCAAGCCAGATAAGTTTGCGGACCTTGTTAGAATTTCTGGATTTTCTCACGGAACGGATGTATGGCTTAACAACGCCCAGGACTATATTAGATCAGGTGAGGCTACCATGAGAGAAGTAATTTCTACTCGTGATGACATTATGAACTATTTGATTCTCAAGGGAATCGAAAACAGCATGGCATTCAAAATTATGGAGGACGTCAGGAAGAATAGACCCCTTAAGGATGAACAGCTTGCAGTAATGAAGGAGCATGATGTTCCTGATTGGTATATAGATTCCTGCATCAAGATTCAGTACATGTTCCCAAGGGCTCACGCCGTTGCATATGTTATGATGTCTTATCGTATGGCTTGGTATAAGGTATATTACCCGGCAGAGTTTTATGCTACATACTTTACTTCCAAGGCGGGGGACTTTGATGTTGAAACGATTATGAAGGGCCAAAAGGCGGTTTATGACCAGATTGAAATGATTGAAGTCAAGGGCAGGAATGCAACCAAGAAGGAAGAGGATCTCCTTACAGTTCTTGAGGTTGCGTACGAAATGTACGCCCGTGGCTACGAGTTCACCCCGGCCCGCCTAGGCAAGTCCTTTGCAACCAAGTTCTGGGTCGAGGATGGCAAGGTGCTTTTGCCTTTTGTTGCTCTTGACGGCCTTGGAGAAACGGCAGCCAAGACTCTGGCTGAGGAATACGAGAAGAAGCCTTTTGATACAATAGAGGAGGCAGTGAAGAGAGCCAAGCTTAACAAGACAGCAGTGGAGGGACTTAAGAATCATGGTGTATTTGCAGGACTTCCTGAAACGGACCAGTTGTCATTGTTCTGATAATGGAGTATTATATAGATTAGAGAGTGAAGCATTTGAAATAGCATATACATAGTAGTATAGATGCAAAGGGGAAGGCAACATATGAACAAATATTTTAGATTACTGGGATTAAGCGAAAATGCCACTAAGGACGAAGTTACTAAGGCATATAATAGATGGGTCCAAAAGTACAGAGCCTTGGATTATGCAGATGATCCAGATTACGTTAGACGTAAGCTTGATAACCTGGCAAGGACATATAGAATTGCATTGGATCAGGCAGAGACAAGTGCAGCTCACGATAATAGCTACGACAATGGCTATGATGGCGGATATGAATCCTATGACAAGAACTATGGACGTGACTATGGCGATGATTGGGAAAAGGAATGTGAGCACTACGACGAATATGATGAGCCGGATAACGATGGTCATGCAATGCGTAAGATTAAGGGTCTAGCAGATTCTGCCAAGGATTTGTTTGAGAATAAGGACGACAGAGCCTATGCCAAGAAAAGACGACAACGAAGTGTGGCTACCGAGAGGAAAAAAACCAAGGCTAAGTATGATTTGAAAAAAAAGCATACTGATGGACCTACATATACCCTTGATGATTCAGGTAGTGGAACAGTTGCGGTGCACAATGATACCAGCTCTGAAGGCGGTGGTAGCAAATACGCCGGAGTGGTAATTGCTATCATACTTGCGCTATTATCAGGCGGACTATCTATGTGTGGTGACTCAGATGATTATGATTATAATGATTACAGCGGCTATACCAGCACCAGAGATGAGGAAGTTGTCCAGGTAGGATCAGACATTTGTGATAGCATGGACTATTACGTGGATGTAGTAACAGAAAAATCAAAGCTTAGTGATATCAAGGAAGAGGCAGATGAATTTGCAGGGCACTATTTCCAGATGGACTCCATGGAGGATCTGTTCCAATATATGGAGGATGAGTATGGATACTATTACGGCGAGGCTTCCTATTGGGATAAGGTTACTCAGGTCATGAGCTGGTTCGGTATGCCTAGCTATATATTTGCGCAAGGGTATATGTTTGATGAAGCAAATGACAATGCCATCAACAATAAGGTGGAATATATTCAGTATCTAAATGACTATTATGAAGATCACAAGGACGAATTTTACGAGATATGATGGTTTAATTCCAAATATCCAGCGAAAGCTGAAATAAATCGGTCATTTTATTTGACATAATGGGTAGGATATGGTAACATATCAATGTACGAATTTTAGACTTTTGGAAGCAAAAAGAGTGGGCAAAACCCACTCTTTAAGTTTTGTATAGAGGAAAATTAGGCGAAAAAAAGAATAAAAAAGGAAAATGATAATGGCAAAAAAGAAGATAAGTGACATTGTTTTCGAGGTGCTGGAAAGCTTCTTAAAGGACAATAGCCTAGAGCTATATAATGTTGAATTTAAGAAGGAAGGCAAGGATTGGTTCCTGCGAGTTTATATTGATAAACAGCCTTCTCCTGACTCCGAAACCCAAGAATATGTCAACACCGACGATTGTGAGATGGTTTCCAGATTTCTAAGCGAAAAGCTGGATGAACTTGACCCAATCGAACAAAACTACTATTTGGAGGTTTCCTCTCCTGGAATGGACAGAGAGCTTCTGAAGGAAGAGCATTATACCCGTTTTGCGGGACAGCTTGTAGATGTTAGCTTGTATAAGGGAGTCGATGGCTCCAAAAGCTATACAGGAACACTGGTTGGGCTTGCAGATGGTAAAGTGATAATCAAGGACGAAAAAGATAATGAAAGACAATTTCCACTTGAGGATGTCGCTAAGACTAAGCTGACAGTGGTTTTCTAAGGGAGGTATATATTAAAAATGAACAGTGAGTTTATAATGGCTATTGATGAATTAGAAAAAGAGAAGAGAATACCAAAGGATCTCTTAATCGAAGCGATTGAATCAGCATTAGTTTCGGCTTACAAGAAGAATTATGGAACTTCTCAGAACGTAAGAGTAGATATTGACAGAGAAACAGGCGACATTAACGTTTACATGAGAAAGGACATAGTCGAAGAAGTTCTTGACGATATGGTTGAAATTTCTGTGGAGGAAGCAAGAGAGCTTGATCCAAGATACGAAGCCGGAGATATTATCGAGTATCAGGTTACACCTATGGACTTTGGAAGAATCGCTGCACAGACTGCTAAGCAGGTTGTAGTGCAGAGAATAAGAGAGGCCGAAAGAGGAATGATCTTTGACGATTTTAGCACTAGACAGGGCGAAATCGTAACAGGTGAAGTACAGAGAATAAGCAATGAAACACTTTTCATTAACATCGGCAAGGCAGAAGGAATATTATCTGCAACAGAGCAGGTTCCAGGCGAGAGTTTCGAGGTTAATGAAAGATTAAAAGTATACATCATGGATGTTAAGAAAACAACCAAGGGACCACAGGTATTCCTTTCAAGATCCCACCCAGGTCTAGTTAAGAGATTATTTGAACTAGAGGTACCAGAAATCCAGGACGGAACAGTTGAAATCAAGGGCATTGCAAGAGAAGCAGGCTCAAGAACTAAGCTGGCAGTTTACTCCAACGACGAAAACGTTGATCCAGTTGGAGCATGCGTTGGAACAAGAGGCACTAGAGTGCAGAACATCGTAGATGAGCTAAGCGGAGAAAAAATCGATATCATCACTTGGAGTGATGATCCTGCAGAGCTTATCAGCAGCGTACTTAGTCCAGCTAAGGTTGAGAAGGTAATAGTTTCAGACGAAGAAAAGACTGCAACAGTTATCGTTCCAGATTATCAGCTTTCACTGGCAATCGGCAAGGAAGGTCAGAATGTAAGACTTGCTGCCAAGGTTTGCGGATGGAAGATAGATATAAAGAGTCATACCCAGTACTTCGGTGACGATATCACTGATGTAGATGAATATGATGAATTTGATGAGCCCACAGAAGAACCTGTAGTGGAAGAAATTCAAGAATAAAAGCAAAAATCAGGAGGCTAAATTTGAAAGAAAAAAGAAATCCTATGAGAAGATGTGCAGCTTGCATGGAATCAAAGCCAAAGGAAGAACTGATAAGAATAGCATTTTACGAAGGCAACCTAAGTGTGGACCCTACGGGGAAAGCCAAGGGTCGTGGTGTTTATCTTTGTCAAAATCCTAAGTGCTTTGAAATAGCAAGGAAAAGGGGAGGGCTCCAAAGAAGCTTTAAGACTTCATTCGACCAAGAAGTCTTGGACAAAATCTTTGAGCAGCTCGCAGATGGAAAAGGATAAACTATACAGCTATCTCGGATTCGCATCTAAGTCGCGTAACCTGATTACAGGCTACAACACTTGTCTCATGGCTATGACAAAAGGCAAAACAAAGCTTTTGATTATAGCAGAAGATTTAGCCCTTAATACAATAGATAAAATGGAAAGTAAATGCAAAAGCCAGGACATTGATTACCGAATCTTCGGCAATGCCGAGGAGC
>DATESI010000223.1:0-4565 GCA_035270905.1 Anaerovoracaceae bacterium | reverse complement strand
GCGGCAAGGTTACTGCAACAAGCCAAAATACTGGCATTATGGATACAGCAGGTATACGAGGCAAAAATATTATCATCAGCGGCGGAGAAGTTGAAGCATCTGCAGATGGACCAGATGATGCAATGACATATGGCATTGGGCTTTCTACTAGCAGCGGCAACATCACCATCAGCGGCGGAGCTGTCAATGCAACAGGCGGCATGGGAGCTATGTATATAAATGGGTTGACAGATGGGTTGACAAAAACACCGAATTTGGAGAGTTATATTAACCCAAGAATTGAAGGGAAGACTTCTAGATCTACCTTACAGATTGTAGCCTTAGAAACATTCAAGGCTAACTTTGGCGATGGTAAGTTTTATACCCAGATAAAGGTTGGTCCAACACCGCCATCAAGACCGAGCAGACCATCAGCACCGACTATCAACACAGGTACCGAAACAGAAGCCGGCGTGGGAGGAACAACAGCCTTTGACAAGATTTCAGGAACCTTGACTATAACCCCAGCCGAAGGCTTTGCTGTTAAGGATGTGTTGGTCAACGGAGCATCTAAGGGCAGCGTTACATCCCTTGAGGGCGTTTCGGTTTATGACAATATTAAGGTAGTTTTCGCAAAAAAGACAACGGAGCAAATCCAGGCAGAGAAGTATGCCAAGATTAAGGCGGGAGTTGAAGCAACTACCATGAAGATTAAGTCGGGCAAGGCACTAAACAACAAGAACAGAATCACTTGGTCCAAGTCTAAGGGCTACAAGCTTAGCTATGTAGAGCTTTGGAGAAAGGCAGGCAGTGGCAAATACAAGCTGTTCGCCACTCTCAAGGCAGGAAGTGCTTCATACACTAACACCAAGAACGTGAAGGATGGAGTAACTTACCGCTATAAGCTTCGCGGAGTACGTAAGCTAGGCGATGAGAAGGTTGGCACTGAGTTCTCCAATGCGAAAAAACTTACGGGTAAATAAAATTTCAATTTTATTTAACGCATAAAAAATAAAATAAAGAGACTCGCAAGAGTCTCTTCAGACTGTAGACAAAGCCTCGGACTCCGATGGAGTTTCCGGGGTTTTTCTATGGTCAAAATATCTATATAATCGTTGAAATTTCAACACATCTGCTCATAAATGTGATATAATATATGTATCATGGAGGTGGGTAAAAGTGATATCAAAGAACAGCAGTGATAAAAAAGTGCAACTTCAAGTTGTTTCATTGGAACAATTAGTTCCAGAGGATCATCTTCTTCGAAAGATTGATGAGGTAATAGATTTCAGTTTCATATATGATCTGGTTGAGGATAAGTATTCAACAGAAACAGGCAGACCAAGTATAGATCCTGTAATGCTTATCAAAATACCAGTGATTCAATATATGTTTGGAATTAAGAGTATGCGCCAGACCATCAAGGAAATTGAAGTAAATGTAGCTTATCGCTGGTTCCTTGGTCTTGACTTTTATGACAAGGTTCCACACTTCAGCACTTTCGGTAAAAACTACAAGAGGAGATTTGAAGGAACAGATTTGTTTGAACAAATATTCCAAGAAATACTTTACCAATGCATGAAGCATAACGTTATCGATACTTCTACACTATTCGTTGATGCAACTCACGTGAAAGCTTGTGCCAATAGAAAAAAAGCGAAGAAAATATTAGTGGCAAAGAAGGCGGCAAGGTTTTATGATGAGGCATTAAAAGAAGAAATCGATGCAGATAGGCAGCTTCACGGTAAGAAACCCCTGCCTGATAAGGATGATAAAAACGATGATGACGATTTGGATCCTCCGTCAGGTTTATCAGAGGAAACCAAGGAGCAGAAAGTCAGCACTGTAGACCCTGAGAGTGGTTGGTTCCACAAGGGTGAACACAAAGAAGTATTTGCATACTCAGTTGAATCTGCATGCGACAGGCATGGTTGGATACTTGATTACACAATTCACCCCGGCAATGAACACGATAGCAAAACGTTTCCAACCCTTTATGAAAAACTAAGAAAGTATAATCCAAAGAAACTCGTAATGGATGCAGGCTACAAAACTCCTGCGATCGCAAAACTTCTAATAGATGAAAACCGTATACCAATATTTCCATACACAGCACCAAAGACGAAAGCAGGATTCCTTAGGAAAAAGGAATATGCATATGATGAGTACTATGATTGCTACATATGTCCTAATAACCACATCTTAGAATATTCGACCACAAATAGAGACGGTTACCGAGAATACAAGAGCAAAGGTCAAATATGTGAAAGTTGTCCATACCTATCACAATGTACTCAGAGCAAAAACCATGTCAAACTTATCACAAGACATGTTTGGTATGATTACATGGAAATATGTGAGGATATTAGATGCACCGATGGGATTAAGGCAGAATATGATTTGAGGAAGCAAACCATAGAGCGAATCTTTGGAACAGCCAAGGAGCATCACGCAATGAGGTACACCCAACAGATTGGCAAAGAAAAGATGCAAATGAAAATTGGGCTTACTTTTGCGTGTCTTAATATGAAAAAACTAGTTAAAGTACTTGGAAAAAGGGTTGAAAATCACCCACTTTCCAGCACTTTTTTATCGATATTTGAACATATTAAAGAAATTATAGTACTGCCTCGAATTAATTATTCAATTATATAGAAAAACCCCGGAAACTCCATCGGAGCCCGAGGCTTTGTCTACAGTCTGAACAGACCGTCTAATGACGGTCTGTTTTTACATGCTTATTATACTATTATGTTATCTTATAAATTAAATCCGTTATGGTAGTATGAAATGCCGCCGTATCCGAAGATGTACTGGATTACCCCTGCAATCATTGCAAGTAATGCAACGACAACAAGTATGATGCCTATTACAATGAGGACCTTAGCCCAAGTAGGAAGTCCTTCCTTCTTCTTAGGAACACGCTCTGTAACGGTTTCGCCCTCCCCATTGGTATATGATCTATATTCATATGTAGTGCTGTCATATGTAGCCTGCTGCCTATTATCATCCCCATATGGATTATTAGCTGCTGCTGATTGATCAGTTCTCGGCTGACCCGGTTCAAGTACTGCATAGTCATTACGAACTAGCAGATAAATCAGTAGTCCGATGAAGCTTGGTACAAGGGCTGCCACCAAGGCCCAAAGCCACGGGTTAGTGTCACGCTTAACAGCATCTCTGTAAACCAGAACGCCCATCAAAACAGGCACTCCGAAGCAACAAATCAAAACGATAGGTATAAAGAATAAAACGAATATTATTCCTCCCATAAAAATCTCTCCCTTTATTTTTTTGTTAGCAATAGTATACCACGAATTCTGTCGAAATGGTAGTCAAAATGAGAGAGCCTCGCATATGATAAAGAAAAAACCGTGAGGTGAATTTCATGGCCTTTGATACAAGAGAGCTCTTCGCACGGCTGATTCAATGTGAAGCGGGCGGCGAGGGCGAGGCAGGCATGCAAGCGGTTGCAACAGTAATTATGAACAGAGCCACCATTACCTATGGCGAATTTGCCAGGGTCAATCGAGGTGGCGATGTGCGTAGCGTTATTGAGCAGGCAGGTCAGTTTGTGTGTATGCGAACCACAGTAGGCGGTGCCTACAACTCCCAAAATGTTTACAATATGAATCCCACGGAGGAGCACTATAATATTGTGGATTGGGCAATGGGCGGCGGCAGACTGCTGGGTGTAGATGAATCAATATTTTTTTATAACCCCTACAGCAGCAAATGTGCTACTTATTTTCCAACCAACGTAGGCGTCATTCATAATAGGATTGGAGAGCATTGTTTCTATATACCCACTTCTTACTACGCAAACACATAGGCTTGTTAAATTGTCCTGTGGCGTTGTTGCTCGCCAACGCTTCGCCGCCTTGCGTACCATATGTACGCGCCTGCGCCTTGCATTGTCGTGCGCCTAGCCACAAAACAATTTTCCTGCGCCTATGCAATTTCCTGTTAATTTTTTTGCGCCCCAAGAGTGACATTTTCCTGCGCCTACATTTTTTAAAGAGAGGTAAAATTTATGATACCAACATGTGAAGGACCGGGCTGCGGTGCAGTGCACGCTGTGAACATTGGCACAGCCCCGTCATATACTCAAGGAAGCCCCACTATTACTGAGGCACTTAGAAACGATTATTTGAATAATCAAAACGAAAATACTAACGCAGATGAAATCCCATACGAAAGAATGACACAGTTTGTGCCGCCTCTTGCAAGTGGCTGGGAGAATCAGCCCGCAAGACCCAATGGTAGTGCACCTGTGCCCGGCACCAGCAATGTGCCATCACTTTCTGGCATCGGTGCCACAGAGATAAATTCAGGGCAGGGAGTACCTTTAGAGTCATTGCCATCAGAGCAGAGCGTGTTCCAAAGTGCGCCAACCTTTGCGGTACCCAACAACCCACTTCTTCCACCGGGCTACCAGGAGGTGCTAGATTACGGCAACCTGCAATACATGAACGGATTCCTACGAACCCAAATCGGCAAATACGTCCGCATTCAGCAACTTATTGGCTCAAACGTCATTGAGGACAGATTCGGATATTTGGTAGGCGTAGGAATCAATTATATCT
>DATESI010000222.1:0-6576 GCA_035270905.1 Anaerovoracaceae bacterium | reverse complement strand
CTCATAACCTACTGCGGCAGCAATTTCGGCCATACTGTCATTGGTTTCTCGCAGAAGGGTAATAGCCTCGTTCATTCTATACTGCTTCATATATGCAGCAATGGGCATGCCATATACTGCCTTGAAGGTATCCTTGAGTGTGGAGGCGTTCATCAAATATTCCTTGGCGAGTTCCTCAATGGTGTATCTTGTGGCAAGGTTTTGGGTCATAACCGTGTGGATTTCCTTCACAATTTTTACGCGCTCTGGGTCACATGAATTAGTTTTTGGTTCTTCCTCCTCCGGGCATGTAATCTTGGCCAAATGTTCGATAGTATGGTGCAAAGCCCCAGCGATTTCATTGTCGGCAGCCTTGTAATACATTTCCTTACCATCACGCCTGCTGCTAATCAGATTTCCCGACTTCAAGAGCTTAAGATGGTGAGAAACGGCAGGACTGCTCATGTCTACAAGAGAAGCAATGTTAAGAACACATTCCTCGCAGTGACACAGCAACCAAAAAATCCGAAGCCTGCTAGGATCACCAAGCTGTTTCATTGCATTGGATACTTCCATTATTTCATTTTCATTAGGCATTCTTGTCATGATGTCCATTTCACTTGATACAAGTGTGGTTAGCAATTCTTTATCTTCCATGTGAGTCCTCCTGAGTTCAACTGTTTGACTTACACCTCTTGGGATGTAGCAATTCCAATTCTTTGATATGATTCAATTATACTCCTCATGATGAATTCAAGTCAACAATTAAATAATCGTTTAATCCAAACGGAAGGAATTTTATCCCAAAAGGAAGAAAAGGTGTTTGATATATTGACGAAGCGGGGTATTAACTGTATTATAAACGTAACGATTAAATAAGCGTTTAATTAAAGCATAAATATATAACAAAGAATATAAGGGAGAAAACAGAAATGAAAAAGACTTACAAGATTGATGTAGATTGTGCAAACTGTGCAAACAAGATGGAAGATGCAGCCAAGAAGACTGCAGGGGTCAAGGACTGTACAGTTAACTTTATGACATTAAAGATGGGTGTTGAATTCGAAGATGGTCAAGATGCTAAGGCTGTAATGGAAGAGGTTCTCAAGAATTGCAAAAAGGTTGAGGATGATTGCGAAATATATTTATAGGCGATGAAATGCAAATGCAGAAAGAAGGACCCAAATGAGTAAGAAGCAAAAGAAGATGCTTGTACGTATCATTGTAACTGCAATTATGATTGCTGCCTTTCACTTTGTATCTGCACCTGCATGGGTGAGGATTGTGATGTATATGGTGCCATACCTAACTATCGGTTATGATATATTGGTCAAAGCATTTAAGGGTATCAAAAATAGACAGCCATTTGACGAAAGTCTCCTGATGGCAGTTGCAACACTAGGTGCCATGGCACTTGCAATATATGAAAACGGTGACTACGTAGAAGCAATAGCAGTTATGTGGTTTTATCAGATTGGCGAATGGTTCCAGAGCTATGCAGTTGGCAGAAGCCGTAAGAATATCAGCGAGCTCATGGACATCAGACCTGACTATGCCAACATAGAGGTAAACGGTCAGATAGAGCAGGTTGATCCAGACGAAGTACAAATCGGTTCAATCATAGTGGTACAACCAGGTGAAAAGGTTCCAATCGATGGAATAGTTATTGAAGGAAATTCAAGCCTAGATACAGCAGCACTTACAGGAGAAAGCTTACCTCGCGATGCCAATGCTGGTGACGAGATTATAAGTGGCTGTATCAATATGACAGGGGTATTAAAAATAAAGACAACCAAAGAATTTGGAGAGTCCACAGCATCCAAAATCCTTGACCTTGTTGAGAATGCAAGCTCAAGGAAATCAAAGTCGGAGGACTTTATTACCAAGTTCGCAAGAATTTATACACCGATAGTTGTGTACAGTGCAATAGCCCTTGCTTTGCTTCCACCACTTGTGAGAATGCTGGCAATGGATATGAGCCCCGATTGGGGAACATGGGTATACCGTGCACTTACTTTTCTAGTAATTAGCTGTCCGTGCGCACTGGTCATCAGTATTCCGCTTAGCTTTTTCGCCGGAATCGGCGGCGCAAGCAAGACAGGCGTATTGGTCAAGGGCTCCAATTACCTCGAAATACTATCCAAGACCAAGTATGTTGTATTTGACAAAACCGGGACATTGACCCAGGGCGTCTTTGAGGTTAACGGAATACATCATAATGTTATAGAAGACAATAAGTTGATTGAATACGCAGCATTGGCAGAAAGTGCATCCAGCCATCCAATCAGCAAGAGCTTGCAAAAGGCATACGGCAAGGAAATCGACCGAAGCCGTGTTACAGATATTGAGGAAATCAGTGGCAATGGAGTAACTGCCAAGGTAGACGGTGTAGTAGTGGCTGCCGGAAACAGCAAGCTGATGACAAGGCTAGGGATAAGCTACGTGGACTGCCACCAAACAGGGACAATCATACATATGGCAATCAGCGGCAAGTACGCAGGCCATATCGTTATTTCCGATATCCCTAAGCCGACCTCCAAGCAGGCAATCCAGGAGCTTAAGCATTTGGGGATCCAAAAGACCATCATGCTTACAGGTGATGCCAAGAAGGTTGCCGATCAGGTTGCGGAGTCACTGGGGGTAGACGAGGTGTACAGCGAGCTCCTTCCAGGCGACAAGGTTGACAAGGTTGAAGAATTACTAGGAAAGAAATCCAGCAAAGCCAAGCTTGCCTTTGTGGGTGACGGCATCAACGATGCTCCGGTGTTATCAAGGGCGGACATTGGAATTGCCATGGGTGCCATGGGTTCAGACGCTGCAATCGAGGCAGCAGACATCGTGCTTATGGACGACGACCCACTGCAAATTCCTAAGGCAATCAAAATCTCCAAGAAGTGCCTCAAGATTGTCTATGAAAACATATGGTTTGCAATCGGAATCAAGGCAATATGCCTGGTACTTGGTGCAGTGGGAATTGCAAACATGTGGCTGGCTATCTTCGCCGATGTAGGGGTTATGATTATAGCCGTACTCAACGCAATCCGTTGCCTTATGGTCAAGAACTACAAAAAAGTGGGGGTTGAGTAAGCAATCCTCGCAACAAATTAGTTAATTTTTTCGAGTTTCCTATTGACAGCTAGTGAACACTAGCCTATAATATAATCCATAGTGGCTAGCAAACACTAGCCACTTTTTTCTTAGAAAAAATAACAGTAAAAGGGGAACAAGATTAAAGATGAAAACAAACCAAGAACTAGAACAATATTTGAGCAACGGGGTGGATAATATAGTAAAGGGAATTATGCGTGCATCCTTTATCAATCCGCAGGCAGCAATGTTTATGGCAAGGTATGCGGTAAGCAGCAAGAAGGCAAAAGCCAAGAGAGCTGCGGCGGAGAATGAGGGTAAGCATATACCACCATTTCTTATTGCAAGCATTACCCATCAGTGCAACCTTCATTGCAAGGGCTGTTATGCAAGAGCAAACAACAGCTGCACCGATGCATGCGGTCATAGTGAACTGGATGGGCTGCTGACAGAAAACGAATGGAGCAATGTATTCAGACAGGCCAGCGATATGGGGATAGAATTCATCCTATTGGCAGGTGGAGAACCCTTTGTCAGAAAAGATGTGATTACAGAGGCAGGATGCCATTCCAATATACTGTTTCCTATATTCACCAACGGAACCATGATTGACCAGGACTATATGCACATACTGGAGAAAAACCGCAACCTGCTACCAGTTATAAGCATTGAAGGAAATGAAAAAACCACAGATGCAAGGCGTGGTCAGGGTGTATACCAGACTCTCCAAGAGACCATGGCAGAGCTACATAGAAGGGGAATAATATTCGGGGCATCCGTGACAGTAACCAAGGCAAACATGCAGGAGGTCATGGCTGAGGATTTCATCGAGACCTTGAAGAATGCAGGAGCCAAGGCAATTATATATGTTGAGTATGTTCCGGTGGACAAGAACACCGAGGTGCTTGCACTAGATGATGAGAGTAGAGATGAAATGATGACAAGGCTAGACCAGGTAAGAGAAGCCGTGCCAGAGATGGTCTTTATTGCATTTCCGGGAGACGAAAAGACATCCGGAGGATGTCTGGCTGCAGGCAGAGGGTTTTTCCATATCAACGCACGCGGAGGGGCAGAACCCTGTCCTTTCTCACCATATTCGGATACCAACATTAAGAATGTGTCTCTAATGGATGCATTGCAATCACCACTTTTTCGCGCACTGCAAGATGGGGGAGCCCTAGTCGCAGAGCATACAGGTGGCTGCGTACTGTTTGAACAGCAGGAGCAGGTGGAAGCAATACTTAAGGAGAAAACGGCATGACAATGACCACTAAAGAAAGAATTTTATACGAGGGGCTAACCTTGTTTTCGGAGAAGGGGTACAAGGGAACCAGCGTGAAAGACATTGCCGATGCAGTGGGCATCAAGGATAGCTCACTATATAAGCACTACAAGAGCAAGCAGGAAATTCTTGACGTGATTATGGCTTCGATCGAAGAACACATTGGAGAAATGTCCGCCGGATTTGGAATTCCCACAGGGGAGGATTTCGAGCAGGCAGTATCATTTTATGAGGGCTTTGATGAAGAAGGCATAGTAGAATTCAGCAAGAAAATATTTCTCTTTTATCTCAAGGACGACATGCTATCCAAGTTTTGGAGAATGGGAACCATGGAGCAGTATCAAAATCCGCAGGTTGCTCAATCCTTCAGAAGATTTTTCTTCGAGGAAAGCATTGAGTATCAGACAGCATTGTTTGCTGAGATGGTCAGAGAGGGTGCATTTGTTGATGCAGACCCAGGGGTGATGGCAATGGATTTTTACACCCCAATATTTTTCCTGTTGAGCAAATACTCCGGCCAGCAGGGCAAGGACGAAGAAGCCCTTGAGATTTTGGCAAAGCAAGTAAAGGCATTTTACCATACCTACAAAAGGTGATATAATGCTAAAAACCTGCTAACAAAAAGACAATCAAAATACAGACGACAACACATATCTTACAGGAAGATATGTACTGATTCCGGTGTATCCACTTTCCTTCAAAGAGTATTTCGGAGGATGATGTGATTAGAGTATTTTTTATCAAGGCAAGTTATGGTATAATGTCCATAGGAACATTTGATTTATGGACATTATACGGATTGTAATGCCGTGCCAGTATTTTGCCTGTGGCAAAATGGCACATGGCTGATTATACCATATTTCACGTTGTTCATATGGTATAATGTCCACATGAACATTACAGGAAAGGTAGAAATTATGGAAAGAATAGTAGTATACACAAGTTCAACAGGGTTTACTAAGCAGTATGCAGAGTGGATTGCAGAGGATTTGCAGTGTGAGGCAGTAGAACTTAAGAACGTAACAGAAGAAAAAATTAGCCAGTACGACATGGTTATATTCGGTGGATGGATTATGGGTAATGCCATTAACGGACTTCAAAAATTGACAGAAATGAATCCTAAGGAATTAGCAGTATTTGCAGTAGGTGCAACACCTGATGAAATTGCTCCTAAGGATGTAATTATAGAATCAAACCATCTTGAAGAAGTACCATTCTTCTACATGGTTGGAGGCTTCCGTTTCAAGGAACTGAATTTTGCAATTAGAGCAATGCTTAAGGGGCTAAGGAAGTCTGCTGCCAAGAAGGCAAACAAGACAGAACAGGAAGCCTTCATGGCGGAGGCACTTGGAACTACATTTGATAATTCCGACAAGAAGTACATACAGCCATTGGTTGAATTCGTAACTAAATAGGCTCATCAAAATCTTCCTCGCAAATATCGTATGGATATTCAGGGGAAGTTTTTTTATGTGCTGACATTTCTTCAAACTCCAGCTCCTTAGCACGCAGGGCTTCTTCGTAGCCCTTCAATGCGGCGAAAGGCATGAACTGCTTAGCCCGTTCCGAAACAGGCATCTTAGGTCTTATCTTACTCATCGGTCATAGCCTCCAATCAACATATAATTCATCATGCTTTGTGACCTCCAATTTGAGAATTTCGCTCAATTTGGGTTGCCCCTTCTTCAAAATTCATTCCCTTCAAAATAGCGTCCTTGCCATACTTTTGCTTAATGGTAAGAAGCGCCTCCTGCATTTTGCGTTCCTCTGCTAAGTCCTTAGGGTCAGCAAAAAAACTGAACTGCTCATAGACTTCCGGAACAACATTGTTGAACCCAATGCCTATCTTATGAAGAAGCTGAGATTTGACAGCGATTCTCTCGTATAGGGAATTGATGCAATCAATTATTTTGTCTGTAGAACTTGTGGGACTTTCGAAGGAACTGGTTCCATGAACATGGCGGTTCTCAGCAGTTTTTTCGTATATCAAATCAAGAGTAATGGAGTTTACCGCAAGACCCTTGGCAACCAAATCAAGAGACATAGAGTCAGCCATCTCTCGCACCACAAGGCCACCCTTTTCATATTCGTAGCCACACATCAAGACCTGACCGCTAGACAGGCAGTTGGTCTTAGGCCTATAGGCCTTAATGTCTGCAATGGTAACAGGCTCGCGGCCATAGGCGTGATCAATGAGAAGCTCCGCATCAATTCCGAAGGTCCTGTAC
>DATESI010000221.1:0-3869 GCA_035270905.1 Anaerovoracaceae bacterium | reverse complement strand
ACTCTGGGAAGTCAAGTCCTGTGGATATTTGCTCTGCAAGGGCTGTAATGAAATAGTACTTTTCGTATCCATTCTTATATATGTACTTCTTAAGGTGAGTTCCATCTTTGATTAGGGTGAAGTCCTCAATCTCTGTAAGTGCGTCAACTATCAGCGTTATTACCTGTTCATCAAAGTTACATTCTGTTAAGAATCCCTTAACCGTTTCTGGCGGGAATGGGAACAGGAACATAGCCAGCCTCGTTGGAACCTCTCCGCCACATTTGTCAAAGTTCTTGATAATAGTCTTGAGATCGCGAACCGAAATTCTCTTTTTAATCGGGAAACACCCTGGCATACAAAATTCCATAAGACCGGTGGATGCCATTTTTTCAAGAGGTACTGACGGTGCATCTGTCTCGATTATCTTGATTAGCTCATCGAACCTGTATTCTGTGGAAATCCCATTCTTTTCGTCTCCGAGGTTCTCCCAAACCTCGAAGCTGGTTCTCCTGATGCTGTGGTTCTTGAGCAGGTCCTCAACCATAACCGTAAGCATGCCCTCCGGCGTGAGGGTCTTAAAAAAATCAGTACTTTTGAGAGCACTTGCAATATCCTTTGGTTTTATCGTTACATTAGTATCAGCCATAATAGACTCCATTCTTTTCAAAAATAATTGTTTTACTACCTTGTATTATCTTATGGTTTGTAATATAATGCAAGTGAAAATTTTTACAAGTTTTATAACGATTTTTATATAAAAGCCGATTTTGTTTACTATTTATTGGTTTCTTTAGGAGATATTTTATGAAGAACTTTATAATCCCTAACTTAACAAAGGTTGACCCTGTCAAGCTTTCCGAATACCTGATAGAATCTGTCAGGTCATTTTCTGATATTACGGGAATCCCTGTTACATATTTCAATCGTGACGGAGAAATCGTTTCGGAATATAAGAAAGAAGAAAAAATTTGCAATCTCTTCAAGATATACGAGGATCCAAAGGGTTCCTGCAGGGTGAGTATATCATCTGCCGGTCAGTTCGCATCAAGACTTGGCGAGCCTTACATTTTCATTTGCAGGGTCGGCTTTACTAACATTGCAACGTCCCTTATCGTCGACGGTCAATACATAGGCTACTTCATTGCAGGCCCTATTATTATGGGTGAGCTGCGTGAAAGCACCTCTGCCAAAATTTCTGATTTGAACGATTTGGATGATTCCACCCTTGCCTTAGTTAAGATGTTTGCAAGCAAGATGACAGTCTATGAACCAAATCAGGTTTCACAGCTTGCACTGCTGTTTTATAACTCTGTTATTACATCAATCAACGGCAACAGCGATTATTCGGCACTTCGAAACCAGTACAAGGATCAAGCCCAGATTAATACTAATATAAGAAGATACAAGAAGATGCATCAGGATATGGATTACCCATATGATTTAGAGAAGACCTTAATTGGACATATTACAGACGGTCAAACAGAGGCTGCCAAAAAATGCATTGCAGAGCTGATTGATAGAATATCCACTCTGGAATCCGGCGAACTTGCTGCAATCAAGGCCAAGGTTTTGTGGCTATTTGCCATCATCATCAGACTTGCAACAGAAAAGCACGCAAGCCTAAGAGAGACCCTTGATGCAGACTCTGAGGTTATTATCAAACTGAGCGAGGCCGACAGCTACAAATCACTTAAGGCAATGTCCATTAACCTTGTTGAGACCATCACAAGTAACATGATTACCTCTGTTTACAGCGGCAGCTCTTCCATAATTGCCAAGGCTCTTCAGTACATAAACAGAAATTATAAGGACAAAATCACCTTGACTGATATTGAGAACAATCTTAATGTTAACGGCTCATACTTTTCATCCCTGTTCAGACATGAGATGGGCATAACCTTTACGGAATATCTCAACCAGGTCAAAATTGATTATGCCTGCCAGCTATTGGAGACAACCAACCTTAGCATCATAGATATTTCCCTGGCAACAGGCTACGAGGACCAAAGCTACTTTACTAAGGTCTTTAAAAAATGCACAGGCGAAACACCTAAGCAGCATAGAAACAAGGCTGCAAACCAAATTGAGCAGTAATGAAAACCGACGAGTGGTTTTTTTGAAGGCCCGAATTGGTTGTTCAAAAAAACATTTAAGGGGTTCAAAAAAACTTATGGCAAAAACAAGAGATTATTTACTTTATATGTAATTAAATACGTAAAAAAAGGTCGTAATTCCGAAACGCTTTTCAATGTTTTCGGTTTTACGACCTATTTTTTTACATTATTGGGTTGAATATGGATAAAAGTTTTTTTGAACGGCTAATTTGTTTTTTTGAAACAAACAAATTGCCCTCTCAAAAAAACTCAACCCCAAACTCAACCCCAAACTTAACCACAACCTCAACCTCAACCCCAACTACAACCTCAACTACACAAAAGTTTAAGCTTCAAGAGCCCTTTCTGCTTCAAGCTGTTCTAGCTTTCTCGCTTCTATCATTGCCTCGTACTCTGCATCGGTCATCTTCTCCATTGTGAAACCTGTAAATCCATAGATAATAGACACAACAGGATTAACATAATTGAGAACTGCATATTTCATGTACTCAACAGTAGGTACTCCTAGGAATCCTGACATTGTTACACCGCATACATTCCAAGGAACCAGTGGTGATGTCAATGTTGCAGAGTCCTCTAAGCATCTTGACAAATTCTTTTGCTTTAACCTTCTGTCTTCAAATGCCTGCTTATACATTCTGCCTGGCAGGATGATTGCAAGATATTGGTCTGCACACATTACGTTAATCAATATACAGGAGAATACTGTAACTGTTACCAATGTTCCTGTATTCTTAGCAAGCTTAAGAATTGCTTCTGCTACTGAACCAAGCATACCTGTTGCTTCCATGATTCCACTGAAGGACATGGAACAAATTACAATACTTACTGTCCACAGCATGTAGTTAAATCCGCCGCCGCCAATTACATCTGATACCATGTAATCCTCCGTAAGCTGGACTGTACTTGATGATTCATATCCGTAGTGCATGCAATTGAAGAAATCTACCACTGCAATGCCCTGAATTTTCATGCAAACAAGACCCATAAGTACACCTGTAAACATTGCCGGGATAGCTGGCATCTTAAGCACTACTGCAACCAATAATAAGATTAACGGAATTAGCAAGAATGGGCTAACAATAAACTCATTCCTTATTTCACCCTGTAATACCTCAGCAAGCTCCATCTTGAAACCGTCTGCTGCTTCTCCTCTGCCAATAATGAAGAATACTACCAGTGCGATGACATAGGAAGGTGTTACTGTATAAACCATGTGTCTGATATGCTCAAACACTGTGGAGCCTGATACGGCTGGTGCAAGGTTAGTTGTATCAGAAAGCGGTGACATCTTATCACCAAAGTATGCACCAGATACTACAGCACCTGCAGTCATTGCAGGACTTACGCCAAGACCGATTGATATTCCGATAAGTGCTACACCGATTGTACCTGCAGTTGTATAAGAACTACCTATACATAGTGATACGATTGAACATAGTAAGCAAGCTGTTACTAGGAATATTGATGGATTGAGAATGTCTAATCCATAATAAATCATTGCAGGAATTACTCCTCCTGCCTTCCACGTTGAAATCAGCATACCAACTGTTAATAGAATCAAATTAGCCTGCATTGAACGTCCAATGCCAGCGATCATTCCTTTCTCCATGAAGGTCCATTTCCACCCATTAAGTGCTCCTACAATTGCTGCTGCAAGTGCTGCAAAGAGCATTGGCATATGTAGTTCTCCATAGCTGAAGAAAATCGAATAACAAATTACCCCTAGTGCGAAAACTAGAACAATAATAATTTGCCACATAGGAATTTTTC
>DATESI010000220.1:0-5028 GCA_035270905.1 Anaerovoracaceae bacterium | reverse complement strand
ATCCAGTGCCCAGACTACTAACGTAAATCTTCCATTCATCACTGTAACTGATGCAGGTCCACTTCACATGAACATGGATATTACAAGAGCTAAGTTCGACCAGTTAACTGCAGACCTTGTTAACAGAACAATTGAACCAATGCAGAAGGCTATGAAGGACGCAGGCGTTACAACTGCTGATCTTGCAAAGGTTATCCTGGTAGGTGGTTCAACAAGAATCCCTGCAGTTCAGGATGCAGTTAAAAAGGTTACAGGCAAGGATCCATTCAAGGGAATTAACCCTGACGAATGTGTAGCAATCGGTGCCGCAATTCAGGCAGGTGTATTAACAGGCGAAGTACATGATGTATTGTTACTTGATGTAACTCCACTATCACTTTCCATCGAAACTCTTGGTGGCGTTGCAACTAAGCTAATTGAAAGAAATACAACAATCCCTACTAAGAAGAGTCAAATCTTCTCAACAGCAGCAGACAATCAGACTGCAGTTGACATTCACGTAATGCAGGGTGAGAGAGATATGGCAGCAGGAAACATCACTCTTGGACGTTTCCAGCTTACAGGAATTGCTCCAGCTCCTCGTGGAATCCCTCAGATTGAGGTTACATTCGATATCGATGCAAACGGTATTGTTAATGTAAGCGCTAAGGATATGGGAACAGGCAAGGAACAGAGAATTACAATCACTTCGTCAACTAAGCTTTCTGACGACGAAATTCAGCAGAAGGTTAAGGAAGCTGAACAATTCGCTGAAGAGGATAAGAAGAGAAAAGAAGAAGTAGAAGTTAGAAACCAGGCTGAAGGCCTTGTATATGATACAGAGAAGTCATTAAAGGATCTTGAAGGCAAGCTTAGCGATGAAGAGAAGAATACAATCGAAACAGCTAAGGAAGATGTGAAGAAGGCTCTTGAAAACGGCACAATCGAAGAGATCAAGGATAAGACTGAGAAACTGACAGAGCAGTTCCATGTTATCTCAACTAAGCTTTATGAGCAGGCTCAGGCAGCAGGCGCTGACCCTAACATGGGAGCAGGCATGGGTGCTGACCCTAACATGGGCCAAGGTGCAGGCCAAGGTGCAGGAACTCAGGGACCGGCTGATGATAATGTTGTTGACGCAGACTATACAGTAGTAGATGACGATAAAGAGGATAAATAAAAACAATGGCAGATAAACGCGATTACTATGAGGTGCTTGGTCTCCAAAAAGGTGCGAGTGAGGATGAAATAAAAAGGGCCTTCCGTAAGATGGCTATGAAATATCACCCTGACAAGAACCCGGGAGACAAGGCTGCCGAGGAAAAGTTCAAAGAGGTAAACGAGGCATACAGCATCCTTTCCGACCCTGACAAGAAGAGCAAATACGACAGGTTCGGTCATGCAGGTGTTGATCCAAACGCAGGCTTTGGCGGCGGTGGTGGCTTCGGTGGCTTTGGCGGAGCAGGAGGCTTCGACGATATATTCGACATGTTCGGTAATATGTTCGGCGGTGGCTTTGGCGGCCAGCGGGGTGCACGAAGAAGAAACGGTCCAATGAAGGGTAGAGACCTTCAGAAGGCTATTAGCATCACCTTCGAAGAGGCAGCCTTCGGGTGCAAAAAAGAATTGCAGATTAACAAGTTCGTCAAATGTCCTACCTGTAACGGAGAGGGTACAGCTAAGGGAACTCAGAGAAAGACTTGCGGCAAGTGCGGCGGGTCAGGACAGGTTTCTACAGTGCAACGAACTCCATTCGGACAATTCCAAAGTACAGGACCATGTCCTGATTGCGGCGGCAAGGGTACTATCATAGAAAAGCCATGTCCTGACTGTAGCGGAACTGGCAAGGTGAAAAAGACAGTCAAGATAAATGTAGATATTCCTGCAGGCGTTGACAACGACAGTGTTATTCCAATCAGAGGTCAAGGTGAGCCGGGTGAAAACAACGGTCCAAACGGCGACCTATACATTGTAATATCCGTGAAACCACACGACATGTTTAGAAGGAAGGGCGATGACCTTTACTTAGACATTCCGATTTCATTTAACCAAGCAGCCCTTGGTGATGAAATAACCGTTCCAACTCTGGACGGCAAGGTTTCATACAAGGTTCCGGCAGGTACGCAGCCCAATACAGTTTTCAGACTAAAGGGTAAGGGCGTTAGAAATGTCCGTTCCGGCAGAATGGGAGATTTGTATGTAAAGGCAGTGCTTGAGGTTCCTACCAAGCTTAACGGTAAGCAAAAGAAGGCGGTTGAAGAGATGGGTAAGCAGGTTGGCAACGATTGCTACCAGAAAAAGTCCACCTTCGCAGACAAAATGAAAGAGCTTTTTTCGTAAAAAAACAGATTAGATAGTGCAAAAGGGAGATGTTACTTAAGGTTACATCTCCCTTTTTATGGCTGAAAAACCTTGAAAATGCTATTAAAAGTAAGTTTTTTGAAAAAATTTCTAAAAACCTCTTGACTATACGGTTACCGTATACTTTATGATTATAATATAAATTGGAGGTGGATATTATGAAACTTAGCTTTGGAACTAAGTTGTCATACGGAATTGGAGGCGTTGCGGACAACGCCATGTACATACTATCCGGAACATTCTTATTGTTCTTCTTAACTACAGTGGCCGGAATTCAGCCGGCAGCAGCAGGAACTATTGCTGCACTCGGATCAGTTTGGGAAGCAATTTGCGGACCATTATGTGGATATTTTTCAGACAACATTGAGACTAGATTTGGCAAGAGAAAGCCTTTCTTATTAGCGGCAGCCGTTCCGGTTGCAGTAATAACAAGCTTGCTTTTCACAGCAATCGATGCCAGCTACGGGTTTAAGATATTTTATTATGGATTGATGACAATCCTATTTTGGACAGCATTCGCAGGATTTTTCGTGCCATATATGGCATGGGGCTCCGACCTGACAGACGACTATAACGAGAGAACAGTGCTCAGGTCCTTCGCCTATGTGTTCAACCAGGTAGGCATGGCTATCGGAATGGTAATGCCAAGTATAATCGTAGACTATTTGATGAACCTTGGTAAGACAACAGAGCAGTCATGGACTGCGGTTGGAATGTTTGCGGGTGTATGCTCAGCCATTGCCCTGCTCATTTGTGCTCTCACAATCAAGAAAACCGATGTGCCGGGATTCAAGAAAAACAAGAATAGAGAAAAGATATTTACTCCGGCTAAGATTATTGGCATGTTTAGGGAATACATACAAATATTGCACCTGAGACCAATAAAGTTTTTGATTGGCTCCAGCGTGGTTTATCTAATTGCCAACACTATTTTTTCATCAGACAGAGTATATTATTTCTCATACAACCTAGGACTTTCTGCATCACAGATTTCTATCACTATGCTGATTGTTACAGTTGTGGGAATTGCCCTTGTACCACTGGTTGCAGGACTTTCTGGCAAGACAGATAAGAAACTTGTATTCATGGTAGGTATCGGTATAACAGGAGCATTGTTTATTGCCTTTAGATTCCTGGGAATTAACTCCTTTGCCATGGCTTGCGTAATGTGCGTAATATATGCCTTCGGAAACACCTGCTACTGGCAGCTTATGCCGTCGATGATTTACGATATATGCGAGGTTGAGGAGCTTGCCTCGGGAGAAAAGCACTCTGGTGCTGTAATTTCTCTGCAGGCTTTATCGGAATCCGTATCTATTGCCGTAGGTCTTCAGGCACTTGGCATTGTCCTTGAGCAGGCAGGCTTCGCGGAGTCAGCGGCAGTTCAATCGGATTTGGCACTGACGTGGGTAAGTAACTGCTTCACATTGATACCGGGAATCTTTATGATACTTGTTGTAATAATGATTGACAGGTATCCAATCAACCAGAAGCGTTTTGAACGTGTAATGGATGGCGTAGAACGTCAGAGGAATGGCGAAATCATAGACCTTAAGGACTATGACGATATTTTTTAAAGAATGAAAGTGTTCAAGATATAACAATAAAAAGTGCTGGGTGTTAATCACTCAGCACATCTATGGAAATTTTGGTTAGATAATTGTAATAACCGTTGGTGGACAAATCGTCCAGAATAACGTCCTCATAGAAAGAATCACCTAGCTTTAGGTGGTTCTTTTTTGCATAGTCCAAAAGCTCAAGGCATATGTCATGCACATTGTCATAGCCGTGATTATCGTACATTGCAAGGTACTTACCACCTGTATCGAGGAATGCACTCTTAACATTATGGGACTTGACCAAAGATGAATCTACAATAGTGTAGAATTTGGAATATTTGTAGGAGTCCTCAGTAACGCTGTCTACAGGAATCATGCCGCCAATAGCGTATGCACTGTAAATCCCTAGACTGTGGCAATAGCTGAAGTGCTCGCTGACAGCCTCTGCTACAGCCTTCTCATCATTAGGTCCACGGTAGTTGGTGGTTACAAGGTATTCCTCTGGAACATCTTCTAAGACAACCTCGCCAAGAGGTGCATTCATACCCTCGCGGGTTAGCCTAATCTTGGCATCTATATATTTCTTGGACCACTGAAGTTCCTTTATTCTTTCATCGATGTCTACACGTTGCTTCTCAAGGAGTGTGATGAGGGCCTCCGGTGAACGGCTGTCCATATGGGTTTTGATTTCCTTGAGGGGTACATTGAGTCCCTTCATCATCAAAAGCACAGCGAAGGTTTCAAGCTGAGTGAAAGAGTAATACCTGTAGCCGTTTTCTCCCGTAATTTCCGGCTGGAAAATTCCGATGTCGTCATAGTGAAAAAGTGTTTGCTTTTTCACGCCAAATATCTTGGCGAATTCTCCTGTGGTGAAGTGGTCTTTCATCTTCTTCATAGCATACCTCCTTACTTGTCTTTTTTGTGTTAGGCTGTGTTACCCTGCAAACTGCATCGCCACCTTGCGTACCCTATGTACGCGTCGTGCCTCGCATTTGCGGGTGCCTTGCCTAACGCAAAAAATCCTGCGTAATCATTTTTTTGTGTTAGGCTGTGTTACCCTGCAAACCCATCGCACGCACACAAGCATAAACCGTATTGTTACCATATAGTTTAACACATGAAATACGCC
>DATESI010000219.1:0-4864 GCA_035270905.1 Anaerovoracaceae bacterium | reverse complement strand
GACCTTGGATTTGACAGCGGGCGATAAGATTCCTGAGAAGGTTTTAGGAAGAATTGGAAGAAGACTTATGACCCTAGGATATTCTCCGGATTTGGTGTATAATATAATAGGTAAATTAATGAGGGGCTAAGGGCAGGCAGTGAAACCTGCGGGCTCAGACCTTGAAAGGAGTTAGCCTTGACACATGCTAATATAGATAATAGGTACGAGAGAACAGAGCTTCTAATAGGAAGTAAGGCGATAGATACATTAAAGGCTTCAAAGGTTTTGGTGTTTGGTGTAGGAGGTGTTGGCGGATTCGTCTGCGAGGCACTTGCAAGAGCGGGAGTTGGCACAATTCACATTGTAGACAATGATACAGTCTCGGGGAGCAATATAAACAGGCAGATTATTGCAACGGTGGACACCATAGGCCAAGATAAGGCAGATGTAATGGAAAAGAGAATTCTATCCATTAATCCAGAGTGCAATACGCGGGCATACAAGTTTTTTTATCTACCCGAAAGCCCAGAAAGCAAGGAAATTGACTTTGGCTACTACGATTATGTAGTTGATGCCATAGATACTGTATCAGCCAAGATAGATATTATAGCCCGTTCTAAGGAAGCGGGTGTTCCAATTATCTCATCCATGGGAACAGGAAACAAGCTTGATAACACCAGATTTCGAATTACGGATATAAGCAATACATCTGTATGTCCACTGGCAAAGGTGGTCCGCAAGGAGCTGAGAAATCGCATGATTGACAACGTGAAGGTACTGTTTTCGGAGGAGGAGCCTATCAAAACTGGAACCAAAGCGCCAGGAAGCATAAGCTATGTTCCACCTACAGCGGGACTGATAATAGGTGGTCAGGTAATAAGAGATTTGGTAGAGGATGATTTGATTTAACTTACCATACCATAAGTAGTTGCAAGGATGTAAACAAGGAGGAAAACATGGGTTATAAGGAACAGATTATTGATAGTATAGAAAAATATTTTCGAGATGTTTTACCAGAATATAAGGAAACTACCGTTGCTGCCATGAAGGATGGAAGGAAGCTTTCTCTTTTCAAAAAGAAGGATTTTGAGGGTCATATTGCGGGCTTTACAAGACATAAGGACGATGCAATGGACATCATGCAGGATGCAAAAGGAATCGATGTGCCTGAGGATGAAGAAAAGCTGGTAGAACTTAAGGAAAAGCTCATGTCAAGTATAGTAACCTTTACCTTCCTATGTGATAACAATATAGCTCTATATAGCCTGATGGATAGAAACCAAAAAAAGGACAAGACTGTTGACATGAGGGAGTTCAAGACTGTTGCAAGCCGTATGAACAAAACCTTGGATAACGCAACTAATGATTTGAACAGATTAGAAACAGCCTACAATGTATATATGGGTAATGCGAAGCCCGAGGCCAAGGAGGCTCTTGAGGAAGCCATTGCTGAGGAAAGAGCAGAAGCCGAGGCAGAAGCTAAGGCAAGAGCAGAAGCCGAGGCCAAAGTAAGAGCCGAAGCTAAGAGACGTGAAGAGGAGCTTGCGGACGACTAAAGCAGTTCTTAAGAGAAAGGGGAAAAAAGTGGATCAAACCTTGATGATAATATTAATTGCCATTGTTGTTATTCTTGCAATCTTATCAGTAGTAATGCTGGTAAAATTCGGAGGACTCCAAAAGGAAATAAAGGACTCCAGAATGGAGACAATTCAATATATAAATAATTCCTTCAAGAATTATGGGGATATGGTATCAGGCAATCAAAAAGAAGTTGCCATGATGCAGGACAAGAGGCTGGGTGAGCTTAACGAGAAGTTTACTCATGTTTCCCTTGAGAACGAACAAAAGCTTGAGAATATCAGAATCACCATGGAAAAGAAAATTGGTGAACTGACTCAGGATAATAATAAGCAGATTGAGCTTATGAGGAATACTGTGGACGAGAAGCTACAGCAAACCCTAGAAAATAGAATTACCCAATCCTTCAAGCTTGTCAATGAAAGACTTGAGCAGGTATATAAGGGACTTGGCGAAATGCAGACTCTCGCATCGGGAGTTGGCGATTTGAAAAAGGTTCTTACCAATGTTAAGACTAGAGGAATTCTGGGAGAGGTGCAGCTAGGAGCAATTCTTGAGCAGATTCTCTCACCGGAGCAGTATGATGAAAATGTAAAAACTAAGCCAAGTGGAACCGAGAGAGTTGAATTTGCAGTTAAGATGCCAGGAGACGACGAGACAGTTGTATATCTTCCAATAGATGCAAAATTCCCAGGAGATGCATATGCGAAGCTAGTTGATGCATATGATGTAGGAGATGTGGTTGCAATTGAACTTGCTGCCAAGAATCTTGACCGCATGATAAAATCAGAGGCAAAGGATATTCACGATAAGTACATAGAACCTCCTTACACTACTGACTTTGCAATTATGTTCCTTCCATTTGAGGGGCTTTATGCAGAGGTGGTACGTAGAGGAATGATTGAAATCTTGCAGAGAGACTACAAGGTTAACATTGCAGGCCCAACTACTATGGCAGCTCTTCTTAACAGCTTGCAGATGGGATTCAAGACCCTTGCAATCCAAAAGCACTCCAGCGAGGTTTGGGAGGTACTTGGTGCAGTTAAAACTGAATTTGATAAATTTGAGGATGTTCTCAATGCAACTCAGGCTAGAATTAATCAGGCCAATGCAGAGCTTGATAAGCTAATTGGCACCAGAACGAGAAGCATCCAAAGAAAGCTAAGAAACGTGGCGAGCCTTACTGATGGCAAGTCCGTTGACATATTGGAAATTGAGGAATAATAATGAGTATTTACGCTTTAGGTGATTTGCACCTCTCCTTCGATGAGAGGGTGGAAAAACCGATGGACATCTTTGGTCCTGCTTGGGTAAATCATACAGATAAGCTTGAGGAAAATTGGAAAGGGCTAGTTAAGCCTGATGATACGGTTATTATAGCCGGAGACATTTCTTGGGGGCTTAAGCTGAATGAGGCTATGGCTGATTTTGATTGGATTCATGGCTTACCGGGTAAAAAGGTAATAACCAAGGGCAACCACGATTTGTGGTGGAGCTCCATCAGCAAATTGAATAAGCTTTATGAAGATATAACCTTCCTGCAAAACCATTGCTATCTTCTTGAAGATGGCAAGACTGCAATATGCGGAAGCCGTGGCTGGATATGCCCGGGAACGGAAGGATTTGATGAGCATGACAATAAGATATTCGAGCGAGAAAGATTAAGACTTCGAATGTCACTTGAAGAAGCAAAATCGGCAGGGGCGGAGACTATTATTGGAGTACTTCATTATCCACCCACCAACGACAAGATGCAGAACTCAGGATTTACTCAGATAATGAGCGAATTCGGAGTCAAAACCTGTGTCTATGGCCATTTGCACGGCACGGAATCCTTCAAGAATGGTATCAAGGGTGTGCTAAACGGAGTAGAATACAAGCTGGTATCCCTAGACTATTTGGACGGGGTGCCTGAGCTGATTATTTAGAGGTAGAAAATTAGAGGTAAAAGAGATGAAGAAAAAAGTAATACTGATGGTTCTTGACAGCATGGGAGTGGGGGCACTTCCTGATGCAGCAAGCTACGGGGACAAGGGTGCAGATACTCTTGGACATATTGTAGATAATAACAAGGATTTTGATATTCCAAACCTGCGCAAGCTAGGTCTTGGCAATATTGACGGTGCGGCAGGGGGAAGACTTGCAATAGATGCACCTATTGGGGCATTTGCTAAGATGAAGGAGGTTTCCAAGGGTAAGGATACAATTACTGGACATTGGGAAATCGCTGGCATTGAAACCAAAACCCCTTTCAAAACATACCCCCAAGGGTTTCCTAAGGAGTTCATGGACAAGTTCTGTGAGGCAATCGGAAGTGAGTGCCTAGGTAACTATCCCGCATCGGGGACAGAGATAATCGAGCAGCTTGGACCTGAGCATGAAGCAACGGGTAAGCCAATCGTATATACATCTGCAGATAGCGTATTCCAAATTGCTGCCAACACAGATGTAATTCCCCTTGAGAGACTCTATGAAATCTGCCAGATTGCAAGAGAGCTTCTTGTTGGAGAGTGGGCGTGTGGTAGAGTAATCGCAAGACCTTATGTACTTAAGGACGGGCAGAGAACTAGAACCTCCGACAGACATGACTATGCAGTTTCACCTAGTGGAGAGACTGTACTTGATAAGGTAAAGAAGGCAGGTAAGACTGTCTATGCAATAGGTAAAATAAGCGATATATTCAACGGACAGGGTGTTACAGAATCTGTACATACCACGGGGAATATGGACGGAACAAGCGATACAGTAGACGCTATTAAGAAGGACTTCGAGGGATTCATATTTACCAACCTTGTAGACTTCGATTCACTGTATGGTCATAGACGGGACCCTGTTGGCTACGGCCATGCTATAATGGAGTTCGACAAGAGACTGCCTGAGCTTATGGAAGCCATGGGACCTGAGGATTTGCTCATTCTGTGTGCGGATCACGGCAACGACCCAGTTCACAGCGGATGGGATCATACTAGAGAGCATGTTCCTGTGGTTGTTTGGGGAGAGAAGGTTAAACCAGGAACCAATCTTGGAACGAGAAACAGCTTTGCAGATATAGGGGCGACAATTGCGGAATTTCTGGGAACAGAAAAGACAACAATCGGCGAAAGCTTTTTGAAGGATATATTAAAGTAAGTAAAAAGTAAGTAATAGGAAATAGAGTAATAGAGGTAATAGTTTACGTAAGAATTTTTGTAACGAGCAAACGGGAGAAAATTATGAAGAGATATAACAAATTACTTTCCATATTCATATCGGTAGTCATGGTAACAACTATGACATCAGTATCGGCTGTCTTTGGTGAGGATTC
>DATESI010000218.1:0-3606 GCA_035270905.1 Anaerovoracaceae bacterium | reverse complement strand
TGTAAGGCAGGTGCTCTCCCAGCTGAGCTAAACGCCCTCAGTGTCTCAATTACTTGCTTGACACATTTATTAACTATACAGTAATTCAACTGTTTTGTCAATATATTTTTTTTAGTTTTGTGGACTTTTTTAAGTCACTATTTTGCTCTTAACGAGCCTACTTTTTTGTGAAATTAAAAGCCCTTTGCCACCCGTAATGTTTGCCAAAAGTTCTTTAACTTCTTCAACCCTTTCGGGATTGCAAACTAAATCCAAAGCGACTTTATCAGTATACTCAATATTTTCCGAAATGTAAAGCCCATCTTTTTCTAAATTTTGTATTTTTGTCAAAACAGGGTATTCTATGTCGTATCGCAAAACCTGCATTTCCGTAACAGCACAAAGCCCCGCAGCCTCAATTCCAGCCTTTGCACTTGATGTATAGGCACGAACCAGCCCACCTGTACCCAGCTTAATCCCGCCAAAATACCTTGTGACAACCAAAGCAACATTTGTTATTTCTTCCTTCACAAGCATTTGAACAATAGGTGCACCTGAGGTTCCCTGAGGCTCACCGTCGTCGCTTCCCCACTGAATTTGAAACTTGTCCCCTATTACCATGGCAGGAACATTGTGGGTTGCGTCCTTATATTTTTTCTTTATCTCTTGAATGAAGGCGTCTGCCTCGTCTCTGTTTGAAACGGGTCTTACATGAGCGATGAATCTTGATTTTTCAATGACTTGCTCCGCCGATGCCTCCTCCAAAACTGTCTTATATAGTATCATATTCCTTCAACCTTTGATAATCTGATGCTGCAAGCTCTACTGTAAATAGAGTCCCTTCTTCAACATACTCCATTGCAAAAACCTTGGCTTTTTGACAAAGGAAGGATGACAAATCTCCGCGAGAAAATGGAATAAGGAGCTCTGCCGTTACTCTATCCCCGAAAACCTTTGCCTTGATTAGCTCAATAAGCTTGTCTATATTAATGTCCTCCTTGGCAGAGATAAATACATTATCTGCACCAGCTACTGGGATGGGCTCCTGCTCCACCAAATCAATTTTGTTGAAGGCGATAATTTTTTCTGCCTGCCCTGCCCCTATTTCATCTAGTACCTTGTTGGTCACATCAACATGAAAGTCGCTGGCTTCATATGAAGCGTCAACAACCTGAATTAAAAGATCTGCATAGGTTACCTCTTCCAGTGTTGCCTTGAAGGCACTTACAAGTGAATGTGGAAGCTTGCTTACAAACCCTACTGTATCAACAAGAATAAATTCGCTGTTGGTATCCAGCTTAACACTTCGATGCTGGGTATCAAGGGTGGCAAAGAGCATGTCCTTCTCTGTTACTGATTTTTCTTCCTTGTCAGTCAGCTGTAGCAGTCTGTTCATGAGAGCTGATTTGCCTGAGTTAGTGTACCCTACAAGAGCTACAATTGGTAGTTCGGATTTGGCACGCTTAGCACGTTGGACAGTTCTGTTATTCTTTATCTGTGTAATCTCAGCCTTGATGTCATCCATACGTCTTTCTATATGCCTTCTATCAGTCTCTAATTTCTTCTCTCCTGGGCCTCTAGTTCCTATGCCACCTCCCAGTCTCGAAAGAGATTTGCCAAAGCCTGTGAGCCTTGGAAGCCTGTACTTCAACTGGGCAAGCTCAACCTGTAGCTTACCTTCCTTAGATGTTGCACGAGACGCAAAAATATCCAGAATCAAAATGGTTCTGTCTATTACTCTTACTCCTATGACGTCTTCAAGATTACGAAGCTGCATGCCAGTGAGCTCATCATTGAATATGACAATGTCCGCCTCCATGTTGGCAGCCATTTCAGCCATTTCCTCCACCTTACCCTTTCCGATAAGAGTGGCCTTGTTTGGCTTTTCCAAGTTCTGTACCACCTGGCCGAGAACGGTCATATCTGCCGCCTCTGCAAGGCCAGCAAGCTCATCCATTGAATATGAAATGTCCTCACCTCTTGAGAGTCCCACAAGAATTGCCTGATAATCAAATTCCTGCAATATTTCGTTGTTTTCATTAAATCTTAACATGTTTTTATTCTACCACACTTCCTATTCTATCGCATCTAAAATATTATCCTCTGGTACCACAACATAGCTATCAGGTACATCCCCAAGGATTACTGCCTCTGCGATTAATACCTTGTTGGTAACCGTATGCACAGACGAGGAAAAGGGCTCCAGCACCCTGACCTTAGTTTTTATTTTTACATAAACTTTATACTTGCTTTGATTGATGCCCTCTGACTCAAGCTTTGTATTAAAGTCAAAGGATGATACGGACAGAGGCAAAACCTTAAGGGTCATATATGGACCCATTTGCGAAAGAACCCTACTTCCAATTAAAGTTCCGTAGGTTACCTTCACATCGTGAGGTGCTTCATTATCGTATTTGTTCTGAAGTGCAACTGCAAAATCCGAAACTATAGCATTGATAAGCTCTGTATTGGCCTCAATCATCTGTATTTTGCCGTCTCGCCCAGTTTTGACCTCAAGTAGGCTCTCTCCCCCATCCCTGTATGTAAACTCTTCTCTAAGGGTCGAATTAACGATTTCCGTTATAATCCCCTTGGCCTTTATCTCACTGACATTATCAATATTGGGGGCAATATCTGTTTTGAATTTGTAAATACAGGCAGTAGCTACAAGTATCATCCCTATAATGATAAATAAAAATGCCGCCTTGTAATTTTTGCCCTTGTATTGATTACGCCACATAAAAAGACCTCCGCTGCATTATTATATGCCAGTGCGGAGGTCTCTGTTAACTCAATTTAGAATAATTGAATTAAATTCTAAGCTTGCCAATTTCCTCACGTAGGAACTCATTAATGATTTTGATCTTTGTTCCCTTCATGCCTAGTGATTTGGACTCGATTACGCCGGCACTCTCAAGCTTTCTGAGAGCATTGACGATTACAGAGCGTGTAATTCCTGATTTGTCAGCAATCTTGCTGGCAACAAGTAGACCATCGTCTCCCTTAAGCTCTGAGAAAATCTTAATTACAGCCTCCATTTCGGAATATGAAAGAGTTTTGAGAGCCATAGTAACGGCATTCTTTAATCTCTCTTCCTTTTCTTCCTCAAGAGCATTACCTCTGCTGATTTCGATACCAACTACTGTTGCACCATATTCGCAGATTGCAATGTCCTCATCATCAAAAGGTTCAGCCACTCTAGCTAAAACTACAGTTCCGATTCTCTTGCCTCCGAAGATAATAGGAACGATTGTATGATATTTTTCTTGAATAGAAAAATCTGTTTCGAGAATATCAATAATCTCCTTCTTCGTAAGGTTAGCCATAGTCTCACTGATTCCCATCAGCTTTTGATGGATGTTTTCTGGGAAAATGTCCTCATCTCTTGTTTCATCATGAACTATTGGTGACTCTTCCTCAGTAGTATACTCTGCTGCAAGTACCTTACCTCTTTTGCTGACAATATATGCGGTCGAATTCATGAGCTCCCCTAATATTTTGCATAATTCGTCAAACGAAAAGAAGCCCGATGCACTTTCGCTTAACACCCAATTTAATTTTCTTATCTTTGTTAATAACTGGTTACTCATTTCGTCTCCTTTTTTACAGGATGTATCTATCTACATC
>DATESI010000217.1:0-9640 GCA_035270905.1 Anaerovoracaceae bacterium | reverse complement strand
ATATATTTTAATACTGCATCTTCGGTATTCTTATTACTGCCCTAGTTCCTTTGCCCTTGGTGGACGTAATGTCAAGAGTTGCATGACACATATCCTCTAATCGCTGTCTTACACTGTCAATTCCAATATGTGATCTGCCGTCATCTTGAATCTGCACAGGATCATATCCGACTCCGTCATCGGATACTACAATCTCATACCTATCCTCCAATTCCACAGTTGAAATTGTAACAGTACCGCCCTCAGCCGACTTGGCTATACCGTATTTCACTGCATTTTCTACCAGCGGCTGAACAGATAGAGGTGGAACCTTAAAGTTGATGGTTTTGATATCATATTCAACATTTAGAATATCGTCAAATCGCATTTTTTCTAAGGCAAGATAGGTTTCGGTATGCTTTAGCTCTACCTCGAAGTGAACTGGTGTGCTTCGCTTGAGAGAGTCCAAATTGACCCTAAGATATTCCGAAAAATCGCTAATTGCCTTCTGTGCATCCTGAGGGCTTTTTTCGCACAGATAATATATTGTGTTCAAGGCGTTATATAAGAAGTGGGGTTGTATTTGAGAAAGAGCGATTTTGATACGCATGTCGTTTAGGAGGCGTTCACGCTCAATTATCATCTCTGCCTGTTCCTTTAGCTTGCGTCCTCGTTCCACCTGCAGGAATACAAACATCAGCATAAGTGACATGGTCATGGCAATGTTGAGTAATGCTATTCCATAGAGGAACAGCTGAATACCCATAGCAATAACAGGAAAAGCAATGTAGGTCAAGAAGCACCTGAACATCTTCTTGCCAAGTACCTTTCTATGCTTGATAAGCATCCACCCATTGATGGCTTCTCCGACAATTCCAAAGAACTGGGAAACCATAAAGAAATCGCTACGATGATAAAAATTTTGGTCATCGAAATAGTAATACATATTATTAAACTGAGAAATAACCACTGTGATTATTCCAACAAGGCACATGGCTTGAATTCCTTTTTTCCATATTCTAAGTGCCCTGGTGTCTTGTCCCAAAAACGTTGCCAAATATTCGGTAAAAATCCACAGCATAACAAATCCAAGGACAAATACAGTGAAGTTGCTTATTCGCACTATGTAATATCCCGCCTCGCTAATATTGCCTCGAAATATCCATGCAAAGGAGTCGCATAGAAGCAGTATTGCGTTTGTAATTTGAAGGCTCATAAACAGCCTGTCACCCTTACCAAACATCTCCCTACTGATATATATACACAAGGCGGCTATTAAACAAAATATACAGCCCCATAGCTCCATGGCAACATGGGTATAGCCTACTACCGTCATTTTTTCTCCTCCAATATTTCGTCGTCTACTGCAATGATTCTCATGTGTACCTTTTCTCCTCCTTGACTATGTCAATATCTAATTTTATCACATTATGCCATTTGAATAAAGTGAAATATGGTATAATCAGCCATGTGCCAATATCAAAATGGCCAGCAAAAAGACCCCGGTCTACACCGGGGTCTTTGAATTGTATTGTGGTTTATTTGTTCAAATACTCGTCAATGCTTGCTGCGGCAACTTTGCCTGCTCCCATTGCCTTGATTACTGTAGCTGCACCTGTAACTGCATCTCCGCCTGCGAAAATACCTTCACGGTTTGTAGCTGCATCTTCGTCTGTACCGATTCCGCCCTTCTTGTTAGCTTCTAGCTTATCAGTAGTGTCCAAAATCAAAGTGTTAAGCTTAGTTCCGATTGACATGATAACCATATCTACAGGAATTTCGAAGTTGGAGCCAACCTTTTCGATTGGTTTTCTTCTTCCTGAAGCATCAGGCTCGCCAAGTTCCATCTCAACACATTCGATTGCTCTAACATTACCATTCTCGTCACCAAGAATTTGAACCGGATTGTTAAGAAGCTTGAAGATGATACCTTCTTCCATAGCATGGTGTACTTCTTCTGCTCTTGCAGGAAGTTCATCCATACTACGACGGTAGATGATATATACTTCGCTTGCGCCCATTCTCTTAGCACAACGAGCTGCGTCCATTGCTACGTTACCACCACCTACAACGGCAATCTTGTCACCGTGCATGATAGGAGTATCGTACTCAGGCTTATATGCCTTCATCAGGTTGATACGAGTTAGGTATTCATTAGCTGAGCAAACACCGATTAGGTTTTCGCCCGGAATATTCATGAATGCAGGAAGTCCAGCTCCTGTTCCGATAAATACGGATTCAAAGCCTTCTTCCTTCATTAATTCATCAACTGTCATTGCACGTCCTACAACGGCATCAGTAACGAATTTAACACCCTTAGCCTCTAGCTTAGCAACCTCTTCAGCAACGATTTCCTTAGGAAGTCTGAACTGAGGGATTCCGTAAACCAGAACTCCACCTGTCTTATGAAGCGCCTCGAAAACTGTTACATCGTAGCCCTTGTTAACAAGATCTCCTGCACATGCAAGACCTGCAGGACCTGCTCCGATAATAGCAACCTTGTGTCCATTACCTTCTGCTGCCTTAACCTCAGTGTCACCAAAGTTTGCTGAATGCCAGTCTGCAACGAATCTTTCAAGACGTCCGATTGCTACGGATTCGCCCTTTTCGCAGCGAACACATAGTCCCTGACACTGGTTTTCCTGCGGACAAACACGACCACAAATTGCAGGAAGTGAACTATCCTCAGCGATGATATCGTAAGCTGCTTCGAAGTCGCCCTCTGCAACTCTTGCGATAAAATCAGGAATCTTAATATTTACAGGGCAACCGGAAACGCATGGTTTCTTGCGGCACTTAAGACATCTCATTGCCTCGTTTACTGCCTGTTCCTCTGTATATCCTGTACAAACCTCTAAGAAGTTTTTGTTTCTAACGTCCGGCGCCTGTTCAGGCATCGCGTTCTGTGAATGTACCAAATTAATCATTGTAACGAACACCTCCTGTCAGTCTACAAACGTGAGCTCGGTCTTCTGCTTCCTGATCCTTGTAGTAGTTGGAACGCTTAATTAGGTCATCCCAGTCAACCAATGAACCATCGAACTCAGGTCCGTCAACGCATACGAACTTATCTTCTCCGCCAATCTTGCAACGGCATCCGCCGCACATTCCTGTACCATCAATCATGTATGCTGTTAGGGAAGCCACCGAAGGGATGTTGTACTTAGCTGCGATTTCGCAGACAAACTTCATCATCATTGGAGGTCCAACAGCAATGATTTCATCAAACTTCTCGCCTGCTGCGATAAGCTCTTCAAGTTTATTAGTAGTAAATCCTTTCTCGCCGTATGTTCCGTCATCTGTCAATACATAAAGTGTATCAACGTTAGCACGGAATTCCTCTTCCAGGATTACCAAATCCTTAGTCTTAAATCCTTCGATCATTACGGTTTCAACGCCATGGTCGTGCATTCCTGTTGCAAGAGGATAAGCAAGGGCATTACCTGTACCACCACCTACAACGCAAACCTTCTTAAGTCCGTCCATATGGGTCGGCTTACCTAGAGGTCCTACGATATCAGCGAAGCAGTCGCCTACTTCAAGCTGATCCATCAGCATTGTTGTTCTACCAACTGCCGCATAAATCAAATCAATGGTTCCGTCTTTTTCATCATGGCCTGCCATAGTAAGAGGAATTCTCTCACTATATTCATCAGTACGAAGGATGATGAATTGTCCCGGCTTAGCATGCTTTGCTACAAGCGGTGCATAGATTTTTAACCATACCATGTTTTCATTAAGTCTTTTCTTGTATGTAACTTCAAATCTTTTCATTTTCATATCCTCCTTCCCTATTTATCCATGTTCTTCTGCTGACTAAGCAGATTATCATATCTATCCATAGCCATTTCTTCTGCCTTAGTGAATAACTGCTCTGCTCTCTCAGGGAATTTCAGTTTCAATGAATTGTAACGAACTTCTCCCATGATAAAGTCTCTGTAGCTCTCAGAAGGTGCTGCGCTATCGATTGATAACGGATTCTTGCCTTCTTCTGCAAGTGCAGGATTGAATCTCAATAGGTTCCAATAGCCTGAACGAACTGCGTTCTTCATCTCAAGCATAGACTTGTTCATGCCGGCTTTGACACCGTGGTTGATACAAGGTGCATATGCGATGATTAGTGAAGGACCGTTATAAGCTTCAGCTTCTCTAATTGCCTTTAGTGTCTGCTCTGGATTTGCACCCATAGCAACCTGTGCAACATATACATAGCCATAAGCCATAGCAATCTGTGCAAGGTCTTTCTTCTTTACGCTCTTACCTGATGCAGCGAATTTTGCAACTGCACCTGTTGGAGTTGACTTAGATGACTGTCCACCTGTATTGGAGTAAACCTCTGTATCGAATACTAGGATGTTTACGTTTTCGCCGGAAGCGATAACATGGTCTAATCCGCCGTAGCCGATATCATAAGCCCAGCCGTCACCACCGAAGATCCACATTGACGGTTTAGTCAACATGTCCTTGTTGTCAACAACATATTTTGCGTCTTCATTTTTATCTGCAAGCTTTTCACATTCTTCTACTAGAATTGCGCCTGTCTCATCAGCTGCCTTGGAATCATCCATGGAAGCAAGCCATGCATTGGCAGCAACTCCTACTGTATCTGCAAGTCTTGTTACAACTGTCTTCATCTCGTTTCTACGAGCGATCATTGACATTGTCATGCCAAGACCAAATTCAGCATTGTCTTCAAATAAGGAGTTAGCCCATGCAGGTCCTCTTCCTTCTTTGTTTACTGTATAAGGTGTGCTTGGTGCACTGCAGCCCCAAATTGATGAACAACCTGTTGCATTGGCAATGTACATTCTGTCACCGAATAGCTGTGTAACAAGCTTAGCATATGGTGATTCTCCGCATCCTGGGCAAGCACCTGAGAACTCAAGAAGTGGCTGTATGAACTGGGAGCCCTTAACAGTGTCTTCCTTGAATGGTACTTCTTTTTCAGGAACTTCGTTGAATAAGTAATCAAATTTTTCTTGCTTCTTTTCAACATCTTCTGTCTCAGCAGGAACCATTTCAAGAGCTTTCTTTCTTGCAGGACAAACTTCCACGCAAGAACCGCATCCTGAGCAATCCTTAGCCGAGATTCCGATTGTGAACAATTTACCCTTGACACCCTTCATAGGAAGGTAATCGCCGTTAACCTGCTCTGCCTCGTTTTCTGTAAGTACAAACGGTCTAATTACACCGTGTGGACATACATATGAACACCAGTTACACTGCATACAATTCTTCTTATTCCATGTAGGAACGTCTGTTGCAATTCCTCTCTTTTCATATGCAGCTGTTCCTGCTGGAATCATGCCGTCTGCTGTTGATATGAACTTGGATACTGGAACATCGTCGCCTGTTAATGTTGCTGTCGGAACCATGATGTCATTCAAGTAATCTGTATGAACCTGATCACGACCAACAAGCTTAGCTCTTTCTGGATCATCTGCAACTGTCTTCCAGCTTTCCGGAACTTCAACCTTGTGAACATGGGTAATACCTGCATCTATTGCAGCTAAGTTCATGTTTACAATTTTTTCGCCCTTCTTGCCGTAGGTCTTCTTAATTGCATCCTTCATGTAGCCTGTTGCTTCCTCGATTGGAATGATATTAGCAAGCTTGAAGAAAGCAGCCTGTAATACTGAGTTTGTTCTTCTAGCACCAAGACCGATTTCCTTGGCGATTGATACAGCATCGCAAGTATAGAACTGTACGTTGTTGTTAGCTATATATTTCTTAACTCTTGATGGTAAGTGTTCTTCTAATTCTTCGTCGCTCCATACGCAGTTGAGTAAGAAGAGTCCACCCGGCTTAACATCCTGAACCATTTCATAGGTATTAAGGTATGCTGAGTTGTGACATGCAACAAAATCAGCCTGCTTAACATAGTAAGTTGACTTGATTGGCTCGTCTCCGAATCTCAAGTGGGAAATTGTAACACCACCGGATTTCTTGGAGTCATACTGGAAGTATGCCTGAACATATTTGTCTGTGTGGTCACCGATAATCTTAACGCTGTTTTTGTTAGCACCTACTGTACCGTCAGCACCAAGACCCCAGAACTTGCAAGCCTTAGTTCCCTTAGGAGCAACCATTGGATTTTCGCTTCCCTTGATTGAAAGGTTTGTAATATCATCATCAATGGAAAGTGTGAATTCCTTCTTAGGCGCATCGCTCCATAAGTTTTCAAATACTGCTAGGATATCTCCTGGCTGTACGTCCTTGGAACCAAGTCCATAACGTCCGCCGATAATAAGAGCATCTTCAAATTTAGTTCCTCTTACTGCTGAAACCATATCTAGGAATAATGGTTCGCCAACGCCGCCCGGTTCTTTAGTTCTGTCAAGAACTGCAATTTTCTTTACTGTTTCAGGAAGTACGTTGAATAAGTATTTGGTTGAGAAAGGTCTGTATAGATGAACTTCTATAATACCAACCTTCTTGCCCTGTGCTACTAGGTAATCAACTACTTCTTCTGCTGCATCGCAAACTGAACCCATTGCTACCATTACTTCTGTTGCATCAGGTGCTCCATAGTAATTGAATGGCTTATAGCTTGTTCCGATCTTAGCATTTACTTTGTCCATGTATTCTGCTACGATATCTGCTGTTTCAAGATATGCAGGGTTGCATGCTTCTCTGTGCTGGAAGAATGTTTCCGGCTGTTCTGCAGAACCCATGCTGTGTGGATGAGTAGGGTGAAGAGCTTTTGCTCTAAATGCTTTGACTGCATCCCAATCAACCATTTCTTTTAGATCTTCGTAGTCCCAAACTTCAATCTTCTGATTTTCGTGACTTGTTCTGAATCCATCGAAGAAGTGAAGCATTGGAAGCTTGCCTGCGATTGTAGCAAGATGTGCTACTGCTGCAAGGTCCATACTCTGCTGAACACTATTGGATGCAAGCATTGCAAATCCAGTCTGTCTGCAACCCATAACGTCGGAATGATCTCCGAAGATATTAAGTGCATGAGATGAAATTGCTCTTGCTGCAACGTGGAATACTGTAGGAGTTTGTTCTCCTGCCAACTTATACATGTTAGGAATCATTAATAGCAAGCCCTGTGATGCAGTAAATGTTGATGTGTATGCACCGGCTGTAATAGCTCCGTGTACTGCACCTGCTGCTCCGGCTTCAGATTCCATTTCTATGATCTTTACTTTTTCGCCAAAGATATTTGTTCTGTCCTGTGAAACCCATTCATCCATGTTTTCTGCCATAGGTGAAGATGGTGTAATTGGGTAGATTGCTGCAACTTCAGAAAAGGCGTATGCTACGTGAGCTGCTGCCGCGTTGCCGTCCATTGTCTTTAACTTTCTCACAAAAATCACTCCCCTTCCTTAATGCTGAGAGCTTCTCTCTGCAAATAGTTGTATTCAGGAACAACTTGCTCCTGCAAAACGCCTCTTGCGCATACATACTGACATACGTTACAGTTTTCACAAACGTCAGGGTCTACAACGGCGTGCTTGTCTTCCATATGAATTGCTTGGTTAGGGCAGTTGCCTACGCAGTCTTCGCATGCTATGCAAGCCACGTCGCAAACCTTAGCCTTCTCTTCATAGTCTGCCTTAGATGAACATGGAACCATCTTGATTCCCTTGTAAGGAACCATTTCGATTAAGCCCTTAGGACATGCATATGTACAATCCTTACAGCCAACGCACTTCTCAGGATCAACCTCAGCTGTGCCGTCAACAACGTGAATAGCATCATATCTGCAAACCTTAGTGCAGTTACCAAATCCAATGCAGCCTGTAGTACAAAGCTCGTAATCCTTAGGGTTTACGTTCTTAGCAACCTCTGCGCAATCCTCGTATCCTAATTCCTTATATTTCATATTAGGCTTGAAACCGCCTCTGCATTTCACGAAAGCAACTTTTTCTTTAACCTTAGTCAAATCGTGCAATGTATCAACGATAATTTTCTTTTTACACTTAACTGTGCAAGCAACACAACCAACGCATTTCTCGTAATCGATTACAGCGTGGTTTTCGATGATTGAGATTGCTCCCTGAGGACATGCTCTTTCGCAGTCTCCGCAGCCTATGCAGCCGTAGCCACAAATCTCTCTAACCTTATCTTCATCCTCTTCCTTAGATGAGCATGGAATGAAGTTTGTTGCTTCTCTTGGAATCATAGTAATGATGTTCTGCACGCAGCTTTCTGCGCTTACGCAAGCCTTACATCCAGTACACTTGTCACGGTTAATAACAACTGTTCCTTCCTTAAGCTCCATTGCATCAAACTTACAGAACCCGACACAGGAACCAACGCCGACGCAACCGCTCTTGCACTCGCCTCGTACGAACCCCATATCTACTGCCTCCTGGCAGCTTTTACAATTTTGAAATCTTTCCTTGCCTGCGGCTTTTCCGTCACAGCAAATAAACGCAACTTCATCGGTCACCTCTACAGGGTCTACACCCATAACCTTCGCAATTGCATCAACTGCTTCTTGGCCACATGCCGGACAAAGGGCAACAGATTCTCCTGCTGCTATTGCTTCAGCGCATTCTTTGCAGGTAGGTTTCCCGCATCCGCCAAAGCCACCACAATCCACGCCCGGAAGCAGCTTAAGTACTGCGCCCAGCTTATCGCCAGATGTCTGATCATGGTCGTTTTTATGAAGTAAGCTCATAAATTTTCTCCTCCTCTTTGTCTATTTAAACCTCTAGTTTAACTTGTTAAAATTAGACCTTCGCTCATACCTCAATATTACTCTTTCATGTATACAAAGTCAACAAATGTAGAAACCAAAATGTATGTTTTTTTTTCTGTACTTTTGTGGGTTTTTTTGCAGAAAAAAACGCACGACATATAATGTAGGTTCGTGCGTGTGTGTGTTTTGTCCTCGGCAGCATTTGCATGCCAGGTTTTTGGGTTTTTTGAGGGTGTATTTTGGCCCGACTCTGCGGGTCTTTTTTGAGAGGTGTTTCGCCCCGCCATTACCTTAGGTGGGCGAAATATTCGTCCCTCAGCATGGACATAAGATGCACATCATAAAGCACCCCGTTTTTGCGACAATTTTTTCTCAGAACTCCCTCGTATTGGAAGCCTAATGCAAGGTAAAGCTGTGCCGCTGGATTACCTGTATAATGATCAAGGTAAAGCCTTTCCAAATTCAGCTCTTCGAAGCAAATTTTCATGACAGCCTCCATTGCCTGCTTGCCATATCCCTTGCCGCGAAGATTCACATCACCGATGTAAATTCTCCAAACCTCAGCCTTCCAGCCCTCGATTATATCTCCAAGAACTATGCGACCAATTGGCTCGCCTGTCTCCTTGAGGGTAATTGTGTATTGCCTCTGTGCCGGTTCCTCGTCATCATGTATGTACTTTCTCACCACATCAGTGTAGCTCTGGTTGTCCGCAATGCTAAAAAACTTGTTCACCTCAGGCAGCAGCTCCCACTCATAAAACTGCTTCGTATCTTCAAACACCGAATCCCTGATAATCAAGTCCTTGGTACGGATTAAAGTTCCCTCCGCACCTCTGGTCTCAATTTCGATTGTCCTATTAGTATTGCATTTTATATCTGTACCCATTGTATGTTCACTCCTTCAAAATTATGCGAGCATTGCAAGCTCAAAAGGCACGAAAGGCTCGCTCTCTCAGACACGCCTTCGCATTAAAACCACTGGCGACCTTGTCGCCATTTCTCCTT
>DATESI010000216.1:0-6952 GCA_035270905.1 Anaerovoracaceae bacterium | reverse complement strand
TGTTGTTAATATAAATATTCTGTCCATTGCTTCCTTCAATAATTTTGCTGTAATCATATAAGACTGTTTGACCACTGTTAGGTGTTATAGTGATGGTTATCGTTTGGTATCCATTAAAAAAAAGATAATCCGTTCTCAATCTCCCTCCCACTGTGCATATTTCAAGTTTCTCAAACTCGTATCCTTCTGGAACATATTCAGGTATTAACATCTCGGGATAATCCTCTTTAGCTTTTATAACTTCGTCCCAACTGGTATGAACCTCTACTCGCTCTCCATCGTTCTCATCAACATCCACATTATTATCCTTAATGATTACATTCCCGTCGTTTTCTGAGATTATGCCCACGTCTCGCAGTGCCATAACCACAAGGGAGTCTGGGTTGTAGTGGATTTCGAGGGTAACTCCAATGGCAATGAACAGCACGGCGGCGACGGCAATGCCGGCACCCTTGAGGCGGCGCTTGCGACGCTCTGCCTTAAGCTTTGCGGCGCGACAAACTACCTGCTCGGGGGTTAGGCTGTTTCTTTCTCGGTCCAAAGTAGCAAGTTCCTTGAAGCGATTCTTAACCGCTTCTTCCTTATTTGTATCCCAATTGATTTTTGATTTATAATCCGGTTCCATATTTTCTTCATCTTTCATAGGGCTTCTCCCATCCGCTGACATATTTGCTCCTTGAGCTTCTTGAGTGCCCTGGCATGGATGCTTCTTATTGTACTGTAATTCATGGATAGAATCTCGGCTATTTCCCTCAGCTTGTAGCCATCAAAAAAGCATAGCCTAATTATCTGGGGTGCAGGGTCTGCCAGCCCATCAATAATATTAAGTAGCTCATTGTTATCCATTACCATTTCCATTGCATCATGTAGCCCGTTATAGTCTACGTCAGGTATCTCGTTAATGTCGATCCCTTGTTCGCTTTCATAACAGCAGAAGCTCTTGTGCTTGCTGTTTTTCTTGCCTAGTCGGCAGAGATTTCTCTTCAAAATTGTAAAAAGCCATCCGTCCATTTTATCCACAGATGACAATTGATCAATTTTTTCGTAAGCCAAGGCAATTGTGTCCTGTACCAACTCCTCAGCTTCGCTCACTGGCACACCCTGTATTCTTGCAAAGCTCTGAAGGGTGTTGTAACAATCACATAGTAAAAGTAGCTTTGCACTCCGTTCTTCCTCTTTCATTCCAGACATTCTTATCTTCCTTCTTGGTTGTAATTATTCTTCTTTGTCTAAGCCTAATACATAATATTTGACTATTTTCTCCATACACCTTAGCTGCTCCTTATTACACCTTCCTAATGGCTCAAGAATGTTCTCTTCAAGCTTCTTGCGTTCCTCGATTTCTTCAGGGCTTTCGCCCTTGCCTGCAAGTATGTAGTCTGTGGTTAAATTCAATATTTGAGCAAGGGTATATAGCTTTTTAATTGAAACTCCCCTCTCACCACTTTCAATGTCTCCCATAAATTTGTAGGAAACATGAAGCTTGGCGGCCAATTCCTCTCGGGTCATGCCGATTTCTTCTCTTCTCGTCCTTATTCTTCGACCCATTTCTGCGGCGTCAAGGGCTTTGATTTCTTGGCTTGTTTTCACTGCTTTTCCCTCCAAATTATCCACACGATTTTGGAACTTAAAGTTCCAGTTACTATACCTTTTAGTGTAAATATCATGCCATATTCTTGGGCAAACTTTAGGGTGATGTAGCTATAACTTTCAGGGTGTGGGTCCTTTGGCCTCACAAAAAAATGTAATCCATTGCAACATTTTCGCACAAATTTTTCTCTTTACTCTCGTGGCCGATTATAACGTCAAGGAATCATTTCCCACATTATTTAATTAAGTTGAAACGAAGAAAGAGAGGCAAAACCAATGGACCAACAAACACGAAAAAACCTGGCACGAAACATAATATGCTTGCGTCACGCCTTTGGCTATACTCAAAGCGATGTAGCTGAAATGATGCATATGAGCAGATCTACCTATGCACTGTATGAGAGCGACCTTCGAATACCCAGTGTAGATATTGTCTTTGACCTATCAGAAATCTACAGGGTAAATATCGATTCTCTTATCGGTACCGAAACGGAGCAGTTGTTTGCACAGATTGCTCAGCATAGCGATTACTCTACAGAGAAGAAAAAAATACTTACTCTATTTGATAGTCTATCATCCTTTTCCCGAGGCTGCTTGGTTGAACGTGCCGAAACACTGTTATTATTAGATGAAATTATGAAACGCAATTTTTAGCATTTATTCAGGGGGTTGGGGAAAAGGCCACAAAAAAACCATTACAGAGGTGTTCTCAGTAATGGTTTTTGTTTGAATTCTAGGTTTAATTTTTATCCTGGGTTTGGTTTGGACTCTAGGCTTGGTTCGTGGTCTGGGTTTTGCCTATGTGAAGATTAAACTATGGTCCTGCAAATCTTCTCCAGTCGCTCTTCGATTATAGTAATGAAGGCTTCGTTGCAGAGGATTGCAAGCTTATCGCCGCCCTCAAGTCTAGTGCCTCCGCTAGGCACGATTTCCTTGCCGTCCCGAAGGATTGAAACAACCAGTGCTCCTGGCGGAAGGTCCATGTCAGCAATGACCGCTCCGTCCATTGGACTTCCATAATATATATCACTTTCGATGACAATCTTGTTGCCTCGTCTTGACCTTGGTGCAACCTGCACCTTTTTTTCTCTCTTGCTTTCCTTGTCCGCAAGCATTCTCTCCAGCAGCTGGTCATATATCGGCTGGCCCCTCATTACGTCAGCAACTATGTATGCAGTAAGGGCTGTCACCGCAAGAGGCAGCAGGCTGTCGAAGCTTCCTGTCATTTCGGTGATGAGAATTACGCCAGTGATTGGAGACCTTACTATGGCCGCGAAGTATCCCGTCATCCCAAGTATTACGAAATTGGCTATGTACATTTCTTCGAAGCCAATCCATGTACCCATGACCTTAGCAAACAGGCAGCCCGTGACGGCACCTATGACAAGGAGGGGTAAGAAAATCCCTCCGGGTGCTCCCGAACCAAAGCTGACCATTGAAAAAATGAACTTGATTACAAGGAGTGCGATTATCCCACCGATTACCATATCGCCCTTGGAAACCTCATCAACAAGCCAGTTGCCACTTCCTAGTGCACTAGGGAACCAAATTGCAAGTCCGATTACAGCTACAAAGGGGATTGCAATTCTAACTGTCTTGTTCTTAATCCTGGCATAAAGGTCTTGAACCTTACTTATTGTGAAGTTATAGAAAACTCCGAAGAAGCCTAGTATCAGCCCAAGGAGTATTACCATCCAGTATCTTGACAGTGGCAGGTTTGCCTCTAGGGCAATATTAAACACCGGCTTAAGACCGAATATGTATGATGAAACGAAGTCGGCTGTAACTGTGGCTGCCATTGTGGATAGAAGTATGTCCGTGGAGAAATTTTTGTGCATCTCCTCAAGGGAAAACACTACTCCCGCAAGAGGTGCTCCGAAGGCTGCGGAAAGTCCTGCACCTGCACCGCATGTCATAAGCATTTTTTCCTCAGTGCGAAGTCTCTTGGTGACACGAGAAAACCCCTTGCCTACCATTGCACCCAGCTGAATACTTGGGCCTTCTCTTCCAAGGGATAGACCGCCACCTATGGCAAGAGATGCACCCAGGAACTTGGCTATGATTACCTGAAGCCAGTCTGCTTCAACCTGTCCCTTAAGCTCACCCTTAACCTGGGGGATTCCGCTGCCAGAGCTGAGTGGCTCCTTGCGGTAGCAAAATGCCACGGCCATAACTAGGAATACTAATATAAATAGTGCCATAATAACAAGAAGAATACTCTGGTGTGCCATACTAACAAGGGTTCCTCGCAGTTCTTCTGCCTTTTCTAGCACAAGCCTAAACAGGGCTACTAAGAGCCCTGTCAATAAACCTACCGCTATACCCTCCAGTATCAATTGGTATTGAAATACTGAAATTCTTTCAATTGTTCTGTGAGTAGTGCTTTTCATGTAATCCTCCTAGTTGGAGTATAGATTGGTTGTAACGTATTCTGGATCGCAGGTTACATCAATTCCAAGGGCTCTAAGTGTTTGCTCGTCGCGGTCACTTAGTATTGCCGTGCAGTGAGCTCTGCATCCACGAAGGTTAGCTAGCTTCTTGGAGGCTTTCTCTGCGGAAGGATTAGTTGCTCCCGAAATTGCAAGTGCCAGCAACACCTCTTCACAGTTAAGGCTTGTCCTATCATATTCAAGCTCTTCGGTTTTGAGAGTTTGAATGGTTTCGAGAACCTGTGGACTAATAAGATGAATATCATCTGCAACTCCTGCAAGCAGCTTAATTGCGTTGAGCATAGCAGCAGCCGCAGCAACCATTCTTCTCGAGCTTCTACCTGTAACCATGGTTCCATCAGGCATTTCGATTGCCATAACTACCACGTTTTCGTATCTTTCGTCGCAGTTTCTCTTGAGCTCTGCGTAGTCTCTTGCAGGGGCAACAACCTTACGGTCAAGAACATCCTTGCCTAGCTCCTTCATAAGAAGCTTGGAGCGTTCTAGGGAACCCTCGGAAATCTTGCCCTTCTTGTAGTCACATTCTGCAATTATATATCTTCTGATAACCTCCTGGCATGCGGCCTCTTGACAAACTTCATCATCAATAATTCCGAAGCCTGCACGGTTTACACCCATGTCTGTAGGCGATTTGTATTCTGATTCTTCTCCTGTGATTTTTTCAATAATTCTCTTAACTACTGGGAAAACCTCAAGGTCTCTGTTGTAGTTAACGGACATTTGTCCATATGCCTCCAGGTGGAAGGAGTCAATCATATTAACGTCTCTAAGGTCTGCAGTTGCAGCCTCATATGCAATATTAACAGGGTGCTTAAGTGGTAGATTCCAAATTGGGAAGGTCTCAAATTTGGCATATCTAACCTTCATGCCTCTGCGATAGTCGTGATAAAGCTGGGAAAGGCTTGTTGCAAGCTTGCCGCTTCCGCCTCCCGGACCTGTTACAACTACCAATGGTTTAGTTACCTCTATATACGGATTGGCACCGTAGCCCTCATCACTTACGATTGTATCAACATCTGTAGGATAGCCCTTGGTGAAATAGTGCTTATAGGTCTTGATGCCACGACGCTCTAGCTTGTTAAGGAACATGTTAACTGCTGGTGCATCCTCGTATCTTGTAACAACCACGCTGTTGATAACAAGGTCATACTTCCTGAACATATCAATAAGCCTTAGTACCTCTAGGTCATATGTAATTCCGAAGTCCTGCCTTGTCTTGTTGGTTGTAATATCTCCTGAATAAATACAGATGATAATTTCTGCCTGATCCTTAAGTTTTTGCAAAAGCTTAATCTTGGCATTCTCATCAAATCCCGGGAGCACTCTCATGGCATGCTTATCGTGAACCAGCTTACCGCCAAACTCAAGATAGAGTCTCTCGCTGTCTCCTTGGTTTATTCTCTCTCGAATGTACTTAGATTGCTCCTCGATGTACTTTTCTGCATCAAATCCTTTTTTCATTTCTGTTGACCTTCCTTGTTGTTTTCTTCTTTATATTTCCTTTAGAATCTAATCGCCTCAGGCGATTTTCTTATAATGATAGCATTACTGCAAAAATTATTGTGGTTACTACCATAGCTATTGCAACTAATAGTGCGATTACTCTTGCAATCATCTTTTTGTTCATTGTTTCACCTCGATATTTAATTTATTTCTTCCCTCGGCAAGTCCGCTGATGCTGACGTTGTAATCAATGTCCACATTGCCCAAGCCCTCCTCGGAAAGGTTGTTGGTAAAGTCGTTGGTCAAGACCTCCATGTCCATCATACCGTAAGGGGTTTCGTATTTGCTGAGGAATCTCTTACCCTTCTCAAAGACGATTTCTGTGCCGTAGCCCACCTCGCCAAGACGTCTCATTTTCATGGAGCTATCTGTCAGCTTGAGTGTTGTCTTGCAGCCCGGAAACCCCGAAAACTCGCTTTCGTCGTACACCAAATACTTGGACCCTGCCCTCTCGTAAAGCTTGCCCTCGGTGACGAATTCCAACTGGTCCTCTTCTTCGCCGTAGTATTGTCTACCTACTATTTTTAGCATTATATCTTTCATATCCTAATTCTATTATCCTTTCAATCAATTCCCCGAATGGGACCCCGGCTGCTCGCCACAGGGTTGGGAACATACTGTACTTAGTAAAGCCCGGAATTGTATTTATCTCGTTTATATATATTCTATCAGTTTTGCGTTCAATAAAAAAGTCTACTCTTGCATAGCCTTGGCAATCAAGTGCATTATATGCAAGGAGTGCAAGGGTTTGGAGCTCAGAAGTTTTTTCCTCGGAAATATTTGCCGGTATGACAAGCTCTGTCCCTGCGTCATCGGTGTACTTAGCCGTGTAGTCATAGAATTCATTGCGTGCAACGATTTCGCCCACCTTGCACACCTTCGGTGTTTCGTTACCCATGACTCCTGTCTCAACGTCGCGGCAATCTACACTTTCTTCTATTATAATTCTTCTGTCAAATTGGCACGCCAGCAAAAGTGCTTCCTCAAGCTGTGCTCTCGTCTTAACCTTGGTTATTCCCACGCTGGAGCCCATGTTGGCTGGCTTGACGAACATGTCGTAGCCTATTGCCTCTTCGATTTGGTCTATGGTTCTTTCTTTATTTGCCTTAATGTCATGGGCGGTTACAACATGATATTTGCAGATTGGCAGACCCTTCTTAGCGAAGATGTCCTTAGCCATTCCCTTATCCATGGCAAGGGCTGAACCCAAAACTCCGCAGCCGCCGTATGGAATATTCATCATTTCGAAAAGTCCCTGTATTGTTCCGTCTTCGCCGTATGGCCCATGGAGTATTGGAAGTGCAAAGTCTATGGTCTTGGGAAGGTCGCCAATGGGAAAGTCCTCGGACATTGCTTCCCAGTTGCAATCAGCAATATGCTGCAGGTCGCCGTGGTATAGTTTCCAATTC
>DATESI010000215.1:0-9275 GCA_035270905.1 Anaerovoracaceae bacterium | reverse complement strand
ATCTAAAAGCGGTATCAACCCTTGTAGAGGGTATGACATATGATCAAATAAAAACAAAGCTAGCGGGAATAAGATGTGGTTTCAAATCAACCTCCTGCCCCGACCAGCTAGTTCAGGCTATGGCAGCAGTCATAGAACGAGAAAAGTCAGGTGAGTAAAGTGAACGAATTTTTATGTAAAAGGTTCATCAAGGATCATGAGAATACCAAGGATCCTAAGGTACGCGAATCCTATGGCAAATTTGCCGGAATCGTGGGAATAATTTCAAACGTAATTTTGTGCGTTGCCAAGGTGATTATCGGCATTGTTGCAAACAGTATCGCTATTATTGCAGATGGTGTTAACAACCTTGCAGATGCCTCATCCTCGGTAATTACACTTGTAGGCTTCAGACTATCAGCAATGCCAGAGGACGAGGATCATCCATACGGACATGCACGAATTGAATATATTGCAGGAATGATAGTTTCAATTATTATCATTGTAGTCGGCTTCGAACTAGGCAAATCATCAATCGATAAGGTGATGCACCCTGAACCACTGGAATTCAGTTGGACAATCGTTGCTGTTCTGGCTATTGCTATTGCTATCAAGGCATGGCAGGCTGCCTTCAATGTGAACCTAGGCAAGAGGATTAACTCCCTTACGTTGATTGCAACAGGTGCTGACAGCAGAAACGATGTTATATCAACTGCCGTTGTACTTCTTAGCGTAATTGTAGGTAAGTTCAGCGGTCTGCAAATCGACGGCTATATGGGTTGCCTAGTTGCACTGTTTATCATGTGGTCAGGCATAAGCCTTGTTAAGGAAACAGTAAGTCCACTGCTGGGTGAAGCTCCTGATCCTGAGCTTGTTAATGAAATTGAAGAAATGGCGATGTCATTTGATGGGGTTCTCGGGATTCACGATTTAGTTGTGCACAACTACGGTCCCGGCAAGGTCTTTGCTTCTATTCATGTTGAGGTTGACTCCACCAGAGATTTGATGGAGAGCCACGATATGATAGATAACATTGAAAGAAAGATTGCAGAGGGGCTTCATATACATATAACGGGGCATCTTGATCCAATCAAAATTGGGGACCCTATGACCGCCAAAATGCTTGTGGTGGTTACAGATGCTATTGATGCCATCGATGGCGTATATAATGTTCACGACCTACGAGTTGTTCCTGGTCCAACCCATACTAACATCATCTTTGATGTAGTAGTTGGCACAGATTGCACCCTTACGGGCTATGAAATACAATGCCATGTGCAAAAGGCTGTAACTGCAGTTGACCCAACCTGCTTCGTGGTTATCAACTTCGACAAGCCATATACACGCAAGGCGACTTCATAAACTGGGTATAGTTCATTCATAATCTATGTTACTAAAATTGAAAAGAGATATGTTGTTCTAAGGCACTGTCACGCAGAATAGCTTGCTATTCAAGCTCTGTGCTCCAAGAAACATATCTCTTTTTTACTATTGTAGCACTACTCCTGTGCTATCAAGCATTTTCAAATTCTTATCGGTTATGATGTTGCTCATGCTATAAAGCACCAGCACCTCGTTAACCTTCTGGGCCTTCATGTATTCTCTGAGATTTCCTGAGAAATATCTGAGGTCAATCATGGTTATGCTCTCGTACTCTCCGCAAAGCATTGGCACTAGGCTGTTGGCAAAGGAATCCTTGATTAGCAGAAGGTTTCTTCCGTTTTTCGGCCCTCCCGTAATCTCAGCCTTGCCGTAATTGCCGCCAAGAAAAACTGCATACTTATCCTTTTCCTTAAGCTTACTCATGTCGTAAATCCCAGGCAGGGTTTTGCCGTCTGCTGTAACAGTATATCTACCGTTCATCGCCTTGGCAGTTTCTTTGGCTGAAGCCTTAGAATTGCTATTACCTTTGCCGGCATCACCTATAACTTGAACTGTGTCGTAAGCAGTATCTGGCAGCAACACCTTAGAATAAAGGGTTCCTAGGAACCGGTCTGATGCATCTACATACTCGAATTCCCTTGGACTAGTTCCCAGCTTAGGGTCAAGCTCCTCATGCAATTTGCCATATCCAAGGAATGCTCCTGATGCTGTCCAGTGATGGTCCGTTCTATAATAAAGCTGAAGATTATTGCTTGCAGCCTGGGTCAGAGCATCACGCAGGTCTATGAAATTATATCCGCCTAGCTTATCCCCTTCAATTACAGAGCAAGCCTCATCAAGCCTGCCATTCTCGTCATAGGTGGTCACGCCCTTTGGCAGTTTATCCTTGAGTATATTCTGAGCTGTTGGCACCAGCATAACACTTAGCTTCTCTGCTGGTATATATGATGATATATCGTCAAAGAAGGATTTAATGGATTTTAGATTGTTCTCGTAGATTTCACTATCTACTTCGTATTCATCTGTTTTTTCTATATAGTATCCATCCTCTGCAAGATAAACACCGTTAATATCCTTGTTGCCAATTAGCCTCTTAATCACGCTCTTGACTTCAATCCAGCTATCCCTAGCTAGAATCTGATCGCTTACATATTTTTCTGCGTCCTCTTCAAACCTGCCATCAATAACCCTATCAAAGGATAGCTCTGATGGCTGTGATAAGTTCCTGTTTTCATTAGGCGAAAACTCTCTATCCTTGGCAATTAGACTTCCAATGGACAGGGTGAGCAGTATTACTGCAAAGAGGGTTATGATAATAATGTTGTCTTTCTTTTTCATCATGCACGCCCCCTCTAAAACCTAAAGTATAGGAACGGGTTATAGCTGTCACTCACCAAAAAGGCTATGCAAAGCAGCAGAACCACTCCATAGAAAAGGTTTTTTATTATTAACGCAAGGGTTTCCTTGCTTTCAAGCTTAGTCATAATGGTTGTTCCTATGCTCTTTGGAATATCCGTGGATGCAAGAATGAGAATTATCAAAAGAACTGCGTTCCCCATTATCGCATATGATGTTCCTGCCATTGTTCCTGCCATGCCCAGTTCGCCCATGCCAAAGAGGGACTTAAAGTACACGCCCATCTGGCTCATATCTGTAACGGCAAATATTACCCAGCCCATTACAATTATGAACAAGGAGTAGATACGCCTTACTAATGACGGCAGTTTGTCTAGCCAATTAAGCAGGAATAGCTTTTCCAAAATCAATATGAAGCCGTAATATAATCCCCAGAAGAGGAAATTCCAGCTTGCACCATGCCAAAATCCTGTAAGCCCCCAGACGATTGCAATGTTTATAACCTGACGAAGTAGGCCTTTGCGATTTCCGCCAAGAGGAATGTAAACGTATTCCTTGAACCATGTGCTGAGGGAAATATGCCACCTTCTCCAGAATTCTGTAATGCTCCTAGACATGTACGGATAGTTGAAGTTTTCATCAAAGTCAAAGCCTAGCATCTTACCAAGGCCTATTGCCATGTCGGAGTATCCCGAAAAATCAAAGTATATTTGGAAGGTGAATGCCAGTGCACCTAGCCATGCCATGGAAGGAGATAGGCTCCCTACCTCTGCCATGTCCGAAGCCTGTTCCCATAGAATACCGATTTGGTTGGCAAGCAAGACCTTCTTTCCTAGACCAAGTATAAATCTACGCACTCCTGTGGCAATTTGGTCAATGTCTACCTTCCTATCTGTCAGCTGTTTTTCAATGGTGATATATCTAACTATTGGCCCGGCAATAAGCTGAGAGAAAAGGGTGATATATGTTCCGAATTTGATTATGCTTTTTTGGACTTCGACCTTGCCCCGATAAACGTCAATTACATATGACATGGCCTGGAAGGTGTAAAATGATATGCCAATAGGCAGCGCAAGCTCAAGCATATCCATGGATGTCATTGCAATGCTGTTGATATTTTCAATTAAAAAATCCGTATATTTGAAAAATCCAAGTATTCCCACGTTCCCGATAATAGCAACAATAAGCATAGGCTTTATCAGCCTATGCTTATCATTCCTTCGAAATCTATCGATTAATATTCCGCTAATGTAGTTAATGAGTATAGAAAATACCATAACCACTATATATTTCGGTTCGCCCCAGCCGTAGAATATGAGGCTGGCGATGAGTAATAATAAATTTCTATATCGGGAAGGACATATATAATATAATGCCAGTACTATCGGTAGGAATACCAATAAGAAAACTGTACTGCTAAATACCATTAGTATCCTCCTATTATCATCCTTCGCCGATTACATCCTTGACTCCATCGCCATCTCTGTCGCTGTAGTCATCTATGCCGTCGTCAGTATTGTCAAAGCCACCGTCATAACTCATGTCACCACCACCGTTAAGAAGCTTGTCGATTATCTCCTGAAGCTTCATAGTGATTTCTCCATTGTCAACATCACTTGGTGTATCACTTTCGTTGCTAATTGAAATTGTATATAGAGTTTTGCCACCGATTGCAAGTGCATTGTTGTAATATACATAGGACATGCCTGTGTTGAAGGCACTGCAAACATATTCTAATGTCTCGCCGTTGAAGCCCTTAGTATCCTTAATCATGAAGGCAATAGTTCCCTTCTTCTCATCCATTCCTTTTTTGATAAGTTCAGGTAATCCGTAGATATCATCAATTACCGATGCGTTGTTAAGTATGTAGCAATACTTGGTTCCATCGCATGCCGGGATTTCGCTGTGATCCCAAGGATATGAACCGTTGTCCTTAACACTGTCTGGAACGTTGAAGTAGTTATATCCTGGGTTGCCACTGTTACCACCATCAAAGGTTACGTCTACGTGGTACCATTCGTTGTCAAGCTTAACTACATCCCAAGCGTGTTCGCCTTCCTGGGTTGAATGAATAATCTTGGTCTCTATTCCTAGCATATCCATGAACAGCTTGAATGTGGTTGCATTACCTACACAAATCGCCTGCTTATACTTAAGCACTCCGTATGGAGTATGGCTATATTGATCTCCAACATTGATTGGAGCCAAGCTGGTTTCTGAATAAGCTGTATAAGCCACCTGCCAATCGTAGATTGCCTTTTCCTTCTCATAATCGGTCATATCGTCCTTGATATTGTCCTTGATTATCTGTGTTGCAGTCTTGAGAACATATTTATCCTCAGCATTAAGACCCTTGTCGTCGCCTGTCTTATATGCCTTAACTACTGCCGTATCATCATAAATTTCGTGGATTTCTCCCTCGGATGCTATGTACTCCTTGAACTGGGCTGCTATATTGCTGTTTTGGATAATAACAGCAATCAGGCCTGCAACAAGCAAGACCTGAACCGTAACTGCTCCACCGATGAGCAGCTTCTTTTTATCCATTTCCTTTAATTTAACAATAATGTTCTTGGGGTTGAGTTTCTTCCAATCAATCTTCTTTAATTCTGGTTTGTTCATTTCTCTTTCCTTCTTCCCTTTTGATTATTTGCTTAGCTCTGTGCGTATTGCTGTTTCCATGCTATCAACGTCGTCGCACACGATCATTATAACATACTGCCCCTGGACAATTACTCTTGCTCTCTCAAGCTTATCTACTTCATCTGGAAAATATCCTGTGAAGTCGTTCATGCGTTTTTGGATTCTTGCCTGCAAATATCCCCTTGCATCATTGATTCCATCGTCGTTCTTTGCATGAACCATAGATATTTCATCTGCTGAGTTGCTTTCATTGCCATAAGCGATAACACCGTCGTTTACCTCACTGATGTCAAAGTTGTACAGTCTTTCGAAGTTGTCTGTATATACCTCTTCACCATATGATACAACAGTATCAAAATTGGTCGCCTCCGTAGCTGCGATAACATTGCTTATTACATCGCTACATTTCGCATCAGAACTTCCACCACTGCAGCCTACTAGGACTACCATCAGTAGTGAAAATACTATTACTGCCACAACACTAACTTTCTTTGTCATCTCTAATTCTCCCTTCCTTGCTTGCTAAATTTCCCTGTGCAAACTATTTCTTTATTTGTTCCTTCGTTAATGGAAACACTATTGTAGTTACGAAATCATCGCCCTGCTCATCATACTTGAACTTCCCTTGAAGATGAACGCAAATTCTTTCGCAAGTTTTGAGTCCGATTCGGTTGCTCTCAACCTTCTTAGACTCTGTTGATATCCTGTTAGTAATTGTGATAAGCACTTCATCCCCTTTAGATAGTGCCTTTACATTTACAGGATATTCTTTGTCTGCATATTTGATTACATTGGAGAACAAATTATCGAACAGTCTCCTCATGTAAGTTATTTCTGTATTAATATTGCCCTTTATCTCGCCTATCTCCGATTTGACATCATAGCCCCCGCTCATGAGTTCAACCATGTGTTCACCAAGAATTTGGTCGAACAGGATGTTGGCGTCTATAGGTTCAAGATTGATTTCGTCATTCTGATTACCGAATACTAGGAAGTATTGGAATAGCTTATCGGACAAGTCCTTAAGCTGGAATGCCTTTTCGCGACATGTTGTAATGTATTTTTCGAATTCTTCCTCTGATTCGTATTTCTTGCCATTGATTATATCAAGATATCCAATCATGGATGTAAGTGGCGTTCTGATATCATGGGACATCGCAGTAATCAACTGACAGTTTGCATCCCAAGCCTCTTGCTCGTTAGCAAGCTTCTCGAGAACGGAACGTCTCATATCTTCAACACCTGTAGCAAGGGATGTGATTTCATCCATTGACTTGCCCTTCATCACAATCTGCTTCTGCAGATTGCCTTGGCTTACCTCTTCAACTTCCTTAGATAGTCTAATGACTCTCTTGGTCAAATATCTACTGTATATAAGTACCGTTAGAAGCAATGTCAAGAAACTGAGAACAACCTGGATTGTTCTACTGATATCATACCACTGATTTTCTGAATAGTCATCCATAAAAACATAATATTCGCTATCAGCAAACACGATTTCTCTATTTTTGATATCTTCCGCAAAATAAGCACCTTCGTCAATAGGAATATCTACCTGTCCACTAAGGTCCAGCTCTAGGTCCTCAGATGTATCTGTGGTTTCTGCGGCAGTGCCATCATCGATGCTCTGCTGCTCGTCAAGCCAGCCCGACTCGAATACAGTGTCCGTATCATCATATATTGACAGGAATGCGTACTTGTGAGACCTAGTCCATGTTATTAACTTTTTGGTATCAGTCCCCTTAACATCATTCTGGTCTATATACTCCTCCAAGTCGCCATAAAGACCATCAATACGCTCCTCTATGTTCTTCTCGTTGTAGAAATGGTTTTCGATAACCTTCGTTGAAACCACATCTGCAAGGAAGTACATACCGGCCGTCAGCATTACTCCGAGTATAATGACCAAAGTCATCTTTAAGTTAAGGGAGATTCTAGGTTTCTTCTTAATCAACTCTATAACCCTTTCCCCAAACTGTTTTTATTATTTGAGGGTTGTTAGCATCTTCTTCAATCTTCTTGCGAAGGTTCAAAACGTGAACCATGATTGTATTAGATGCTGAGGGCAAGTATTGCTCTTGCCACACACCTTCATAAAGATCCTTAGTCTCCACAACCTGGCCTCTGTGTTCCAGGAAGAATTTCAGAATCTCAAATTCTTTTTCAGTTAGATTTAATATTTCGTCATCCTTAGTAGCAATGTGCTTCTTCAGATTCACTGCAATTTTGTCACTCAAGGATTCAATAGCAGGATTGGTCTGCCCGGCATTGTATTCCTTGTATCTTCTTAGCAAAGATTTGATCTTCATCAAAAGCTCGGTCTGCGAGAATGGCTTTACCAAATAGTCGTCTCCGCCTAGGGTGTATGCCTTAATCTTGTCTTGATCCTGAGATTTGGCTGTAAGAAAAAGTACAGGAATAGCAGAGAACTTTCTTATTTGTTCACACGCTTCAACTCCTGAGATACCCGGCATCATTATATCCATTACGGCGATGTCGATTTCCTTGTCGTCTGAAACAGTCTGAACTGCTTGCTCTCCGTTTTCGGCTTCGATGATTGAATAGCCCTCACTCTTAAGAAGTATTCTAAGTACCTCCCTGATATCAGGTTCGTCATCAACTATTAAAATTTTGTACTTTCCATTAGTTTGACTCATTTCACTCTCCAAAATTATTCCTATCTTTGCCAAATATAATCTATCATAAACTTTGACAAAAAAATATAGTTTTAGCGTTATTTAAGAATTATTAAGAAACCCCTATACAAGTAAAGGCAACTCATCACGCCTCTGATGAATTGCCTCTTTGGTTCTGCTACTTATCAATATATCATATATCCCATTTTGTGTGTTAATTTTTGTTGCTGTAAAGCTTGATAGATAGCAAAATGGATACCACATTAAGCACTACCACTCCAACACCGACCACTGTTATAATAGTATCTATGTTTGGAATTTGAATATTTTCATCAAGCAATGCGATTGCTCCCAAGACAACTCCAACCGTAAGTACCATGAATATCAGTCTTCCCTTTTCGACTCCCATCTTGAACATAAGCGGAAGGTTAACAGCCTGCAGGAATATTGCAACGACTGCCATTGCTACAATCGCAATAAGTGATCCATCGCTAACCCCTGTTCCCTTAATAGTTCCATAGACAAATTGTGCTGCCGCTGCAAGAAGGGAAATCGCCAGAACTGCTATATATCCCAGCAGGTATTTGCTAAGGACAATCTGCTTCTCCGTGTAAGGCATCATTGCCGCAAGCTTGCCCCACTTAGACTGTTCATCATATCCGAGGGTTGTAATTGGCATCATTGCCGCATACATAATTGCAAAGGCACTCCACTGTCCGCCAGGAAGCATAGCAAATAAAATAACTATTAGAATGAATAGCTTTACCTGCTTAGTAAGCACATAAAAATCCTTTAATAACAATCCGCCCATTATTTTCTCTCCCCCTTTACCATGTAAAGAATAATATCCTCAAGACTAACCTTCTCAACATTAAGAGAAGGCGAAACCTCATCCCTCTTAACCAGGCACTGCACACCGTAATTAGACTCCTTGACCCCAACTACCGCATAGTCAGGAATAGTTGCAAACAGCTCCTTACCACAGTTGGCAACACCATACTTTTCAAGAATTACGTCCTTCTCATCACAGAACAGCATCTTCCCCCTGTGCAAGAATGTGATGTAATCGCAAAGTTTCTCAAGGTCGCTTACAATATGAGACGAAATCAAAATAGAATGATTAGGGTCCCTTGTAAAGTCATAAAATATATTCAAAATTTCATCCCTGATAATCGGATCAAGCCCGCTTGTAGCCTCGTCCAGAATCAGCAGTTCTGCCCCGTGAGAAAGGGCCACCGCAATGGCAAGCTTCATTTTCATGCCACGAGAGTATTCCTT
>DATESI010000214.1:0-2452 GCA_035270905.1 Anaerovoracaceae bacterium | reverse complement strand
GCTATGGCCTACTACTTCTACAAGAGCGGCAAATGGAAGGGAGTCAGAATATGATTTCTATTATAGGAAATAAAGATATTAAAATATTGGAAGAAAAGGTGGGCTCTCGTCTCACTGCAAGACTTAACGAAAATCGAAACTTTTTCATGCCCCTTGCAGAAAAGAAGTACTTCCTGTCATTCCATTGGTTCGAACAGGAACGAGTTACAATCTATGCGGACAAACAGTCTCTGCTTATAATGACAGATAGCGATAAGATTAAAAACCACGCCCAAGACATTGATGTTGAGGACGATGGTATAATGTAGCTCTTCGAGTTCTTCCTGGAGATAACTGGTGGTGATGTTTATAAGCTGGAATCCATGGAAAACGTCATCACTAACCTTGAGGACAAGCTTCTAACAATGAAGAAGCCTAGTACATCGGGTATTAACAATATAATATCAGTTCGCAAGGATCTGCTAAAGATGAAGCGTTACTACGAGCAAATGGAATTTCTCACAGATGAAATCGCAGCTATCGATCCAACCTTTAATTTTATTGATAAGAAGTTTGATCGCCTGCTGGAATTCGTCCAGCACCTGCAGGAATATATTGAACAGGTCCGTGAGGCCTATCAATCCCAAATCGATATAGAGCAAAACAGCATAATGAAATTCTTCACAGTCATCACATCAATCTTCCTGCCCCTTACCCTAATAGTAGGCTGGTACGGCATGAACCTACAGATGCCCGAGTTTGGCTGGAAATACGGCTACGCCTTCGTCATTGGACTATGCGTAGTGGTAACAATGGTTATGATATATATATTCAAAAAAAAGAAGTGGTTCTAAGCGAACCACTTTTTTGTTTTAATGGTATGTGACGGTGGAACTATTTAGTCATAATCTCCTTAACAGAGGTAGCCAGACCTGCAAGGCCCTGAATCTCTGAAGGAATAATAATCTTAGTTGCCTGTCCGTCAGCTGCTACCTTAAGAGCCTCTAAGCTCTGCAGTGCAACTACTTCGTTAGTCGGCTTGGATTCTACGATCATCTTGATACCATCAGCCGTAGCCTGCTGTACCATTCTGATTGCCTCAGCTTCACCTTCAGCGTTCTTGATTGCTGATTGCTTGCTTGCTTCAGCTTCAAGAATAACAGCTTCCTTGTGACCTTCAGCTGTAAGAATAGCAGCCTTCTTTTCACCCTCTGCCCTGATGATAGCTTCTCTTCTTTCTCTTTCAGCTCTCATCTGCTTCTCCATTGCCTGTTGAATGTCTCTAGGTGGAGTAATATTCTTAACCTCAACACGGTTAATCTTGATGCCCCATGGGTCAGTTGCTTCGTCTAGGACAATACGAATCTTAGTGTTGATAGTTTCTCTACTTGTTAGTGATTCATCTAGCTCTAACTCACCGATAATATTTCTAAGAGTTGTAGCTGTCAAATTCTCGATAGCGTCCATTGGACTTTCAACGCCATAGGCATATAGCTTAGGGTCTGTAATCTGGAAGTAGATTACTGTGTCGATTTCCATTGTTACGTTATCCTTAGTGATTACAGGCTGTGGTGGGAAGTCGATTACCTTTTCCTTAAGTGATACCTTCCTCGCAATCTTATCGATTAGAGGAATTTTGAAGTGTAATCCTACCTGCCATGTCTGCTTGTAAGCTCCTAATCTCTCAATTACATATGCTCTTGCCTGAGGCACGATTCTAATGTTTGATACCAAGATACCGATTACTATAATAACCAGCACAATGATAATTACTGTTCTTATAATTTGTTCAAAATCCATTTTTTCTCCTTTATTATCTCTTATCCTTTATTTGTCCAAGGCCTTTACAACTGCCTTAACACCTTCAATTTTAATAACCTTTACATGAGTACCTTCTTCTATACTTTCATCCTTAGATGAAGTAATAGCTGTCCAGTCCTGTCCCCTCAATTTAATTCTACCTGGCTCCAATGGTTTGATGCAAGCTGTAACAATCGCTTCTTCACCAATAAGGGCTTCCACATTAGTCTTTTCCTCACCGGTATGTAGCTTCTTCATAAATATCTTTCTTGTAAAAATCAAAAGAATTATTGAAACAACGAAGAACGCTACTACCTGTAATGGTGTACCCCCTCCTGCAAGAGCAATAACAAGTGATACCACTGCTCCACCGGTAAACCAAATTGTAGTTAATCCCATAGTCAATGCTTCTATAATTGCAAACACTACTGCAACAATTAACCAAAATACTGACATTTCAATTTCAAAACCAAAAATGGTCATAAATCGCATACCTCCCTTTCTTTCATCATTACTAACAGTATACCACATTATTGTACTATTGGAATACCCTTTGTTTATATGGGTTTTTGACCCAATTATGATGGGATGGTTTGGCGGTTGACCCGATTTTGGGTCAATATTTGATTATTATAAGGTGAATATTTATTTGCCTCCTCATTACTAATATTTT
>DATESI010000213.1:0-2164 GCA_035270905.1 Anaerovoracaceae bacterium | reverse complement strand
CTCTATGGGTAAGATCTCTGCTACCCTTAGCTTTCTTTGCCCTGATTACCCGTAAGGGTTGACATTCTTCAAGGTCCTGCGCCTCGGCTGACTCCGCACCTTCGCCACTCCTCGGCAAGTGACCCACTGCCGAGGCGAAGCCATCGGCATTTACATAATCGGGAAGGCATAGCAAAATTCTACGTTCTGCATCTTCAAAGCCCCCGTAAAAAATGCACTGTATGTCATGCTGATATTTTGTCAGGGTGCGGCACTCGGTTTGTTGATGAATATCCAAAAAACCAGTATGCGTTTCACAATACTGGTTTTGGCACTGCTGTATTTTGTCTTTGATTTGGGCTAAAAAGTATTTGTCGTCCATAGCTATATCAATGTACTCATGTGTTTCAATGTTCTAACCATCTGACAAACATAACTGTACTCGTTGTCATACCAAGCTACGACTCTAACTTCGTAAATCTTGGTTCCGCAGCGCTGAGCCAATGTCTGTGTTGCATCAAACAGTGAACCGTATTCCATACCGATAATATCGCTGGAAACCAGCTCTTCCTCTGTATATCCGAAGGACTCGCTGACTGCAGCCTTCATTGCTGCGTTGATTCCTTCAACTGATACGCTCTCTGTGTCGTCCTTCAGGGTTGCATCCAGTATTGTAATTGAACCTGTTGGAACGGGAACACGCTGTGCGGAGCCGATTAGCTTACCGTCAAGCTCAGGAATTACTAGGCCTATTGCCTTGGCAGCACCTGTGCTGTTAGGTACGATATTGATAGCGCCTGCTCTTGCTCGTCTGAAGTCGTTCTTTCTGTGTGGACCATCCAGTATCATCTGGTCCCCTGTATATGCATGGATTGTTGTCATAAATCCTGTTCTTACTTCTCTATAATCGCTTAGAACCTTGGCCATCGGTGCAAGGCAGTTGGTTGTGCATGATGCAGCCGAAACTACTCTGTCCTCCTTGGTCAGCTTGTTGTGGTTAACGCCGTAAACGATTGTTGGAAAGTCGTTACCTGCCGGTGCAGAAATGAGAACCTTCTTAGCTCCTGCATCAAGATGAGGCTTAGCCTTTTCCTTGCCTGCAAAGAATCCTGTACATTCCAGTACGATATCAACGTCAAGCTCCTTCCATGGAAGCTTGCTTGGGTCAGGTTCAGCGAAAATCTTTATCTTCTTGTCGCCAACAATAATATGTCCATCGTCGTTTGACACCTCATGGTTTTTGTATCCACCTTGGACGCTATCGTGCTTCAAAAGATACGCCAGCATTTCTGGCTTAGCTAGATCGTTTACTGCAACGATTTCGAAATCCTTATCGTCAAAAATTCTTCTAAATGAAAGTCTTCCTATTCTTCCGAATCCGTTAATTGCGATTTTAATACTCATTTTTGTTCCTCCTAAAAATTGCATTGTGCATATATACTTTCGCCGGAACTTCTCCACATCTCTTTCCGCGATTTTTCATCTATTTGTTCCCTATATTTTACCACATTAGGTCAATAGGGGCAATGTTACTTTACCATATCTTCAATGTTCCAAACATCAGTTGCAATGCCTTCATAAAAGTCCGGTTCATGGCTTACAAGAATCACTGTTCCCTTGAAGTCTGCCACCGCCTCCTTGAGGACCTCCTTGGCGACTACATCAAGGTGGTTGGTAGGCTCGTCAAGAACCAAAAGGTTCATGGAGTTTTGCATCAACTTGCAAATTCTAAACTTGGCGTTTTCGCCGCCGCTTAGGACTCTCACCTGACTCTCAATATGCTCCGTGGTAAGCCCGCACTTAGCAAGGGCTCTCCTCGCCTCACCGTTATCCAGCGATGGAAACTCGTCCCAAAAGTCCTGAAGCGCAGTCTTGCTGCCACCTGCATGCTCCTGCTCAAAGTACCCGGGCTCCGCATAGTAATCCAGCTTGACTTCGCCGCTGATGGGTTTGATAATGCCTAGCATTGTCTTTAGCAATGTAGATTTGCCTAGACCGTTGAGGCCCTTGATGGCAATTTTCTTTCCTCGCTCAATATGAAAATTCAGTGGCCTAGTCAGGGGTCTGTCGTAGCCCAACACCAAATCCTTGGCCTCGATAACATATTTGCCCGGTGCCCTTGAATATTCGAACTTAAATATTGGCTTTGGCTTTTCCTTAGAAAGCTCGATAATGTCCATCTTGT
>DATESI010000212.1:0-3102 GCA_035270905.1 Anaerovoracaceae bacterium | reverse complement strand
TTATTGAGTGAAGTAGGAAGTGACAATAGCAAAATTGTCATATAGGAAGGTTAAGGACGATGGAAGACATTCTAAAAACTATAGGTAAGAATATTAAAAAGCTTATGGATATGGAAGGAATATCTATGAGAGCACTTTCTGATGTAATAGGTGTGAAGCACCCGACTTTGAGCAGTTATATTTCGGGTGAAAGTGCAATAGACAGCGCGAAGTTATTTACCCTTGCCGAATATTTTCATGTCGATTTTGATGACTTTTTTAAGGATGACATTGCTGAATGTGCACTTCTTTTTAGGGCAGATAATCCCGCCGAAAACATTAATGACAACGAAAGAAATGTTATATATAACAAGATTCGATCTTATATTGATATTGTTGGGGAAGGACAGTTTATCGCATACATCCCCCAAAACTACAATTTAAAAATTGAGAGCAAAAGGATAAGCAAGGACGAGGACATTGCAATTAAGAGAATTGCGAAGGATCAGCGTAAGATGATGGGAATTGAGTCGATTATTCCTGACAACTACTACAAGGTGTTCGCGGACAATAATATTAATGTAATGGCGTTCTCCATGGATAATGGAAGCTTATTTGGATGTTCATCCATTGATAAGAATTTTGGTAGTCTCATATATGTTAATACATCAGAAAGTATTTCCGAGGAACGTCAATTATTTTCTTTGTGCCATGAGTATGCGCATCTTCTCTTCCACAGAGATGATTATTCGAAGGACCCGGGTGCAACTGACTACCGTAGTTATCGTGAGGACATTAGAGAAAAGCTGGCGGACAGGTTTGCAGGATATTTCCTGATACCGGAGGATATTCTTAAGGAACGACTTGGTGAGGACGAATATAAGGGCGAGAAGGGTATAAAGGTAGCTGCTTTGAAGCATTATTTCAAGGTGAGCTATTCTTCTCTTGTGATTGCATTGCATAATTATGGCATAATTTCTGATTTCACCTATCGGCAGATATATAAGCAGATTATGGCAATGGGTTATGATCGACATGAGCCAGCACCGCTCCCAAGAGCAAATGGTATAGAAAAAAATCACAATCTGATTGCTGCTATGAAAGTGAAGTATTTATCTGACGAAATATCATCAGGGAAAATAAAGGAGTTACTTGGCATTGATAACGAAAGTGTGAGGAATTTGATAAGGAGCTGGAATGCACAGGAAGACAAACAGGACGAGATTGAAACAATTCAAATCTAAAGAGGCAGTAGTTGATAATAATGTGTTGGTCGACTTATTCGAGATTGGGCGACTGGATTTGCTCTTTAAGGTTTTTAAAAGTGTTGAGATACCACAGACGGTGTACGAAGAGGAAGTAACAGAGAGCGTTAAAAGTAAAATCGCTCAAGAACAATTTTTGCTTTCTTCTGTGAAAACGATTGAGGGGTATGAACTTCTAAGAACTTTATTGGGACACCGGAGCTACAAGAGATTGTCAACCTTTGACCGAATAATAATTGCAATAGCTAGGCAAGACAAATGCCTCTGCAGTAGTAATGATGGCCTCTTGAGAAAAGCATGTGTCGAATACAACATAGAATGCACTGGAACACTTGGAATATTAGGAGCTGCTTACGAAAATGAGCTTATTACGGATAGTGAATTTGTGAAACTTGTTAAGTTGCTATATTCTGATAGTACAAGCTGTTTCTTAGCCCAAAAGACCCTCAACGATTTTGTGGACAAGCATGGGTATGAGATGCTTATTACATAACAATGAAGTTAGTGGAGGATGATGCCACCATTATAATTTTTCGCACCAATGTCAAGATTTGCAACAAAATGTCGGGTTTCTGGACACGCAGGGTGCAAAAGCTGGGATATAATTGGTTTATCAAAGACATGAGAAAAAAGGACCGCAGTGGATGGCGGGACTTAGACTAGTAGCTTATGCGCTGATTATAACGTATACCAAATTCTATAATAACTTTGAACAAATGACCCATTTCATGTACATTGCAGTTAAGCATTATATAATGTATCTCCTTCATTATTGTTACTCATTATCATTACCAAATTATTACTAGATGCGCAGGCTACGATTATAGAAAAAGAGGGACTTTTGGCAAGAGCGACGTTTGTATGGTTCGGACGCTTGACCCAGGAGTTCCTTTTTTAGTGTAATCTTTTTAAATCAATTGACACACTATCCATTTAGCCTTGCAAAAGATCTGAGAGAATTGTAAAGTATTGATTTTTTCTCTCATCTGTTATATATTATTCTCGCAAGTATTTGTTTCAAGTCGCTCCATCGGGGTATGTCCAAGGTAAGACGTAGGCTCTATGGAGGGTGATATGATCAAAGCTGAAAAGGATTGCAAGGCACTTGATGCTGTTGCAATGGGCAGACGAACAGGATTTTCACCGTGACATAGTCAAATGCTTGGATGAATGCAGTGGCGAGCAGCTTAAGGGCGTTGCCAGGATTGCAAAATTTTTAGGGTCAGGCATAAGGAGGGAATGATGTCAGAAGATGTAGTAATGGTCGACAGAAATGCACCTGTAATCAATCCGTTTTTTATTGACGTGGATGCTAACAAGGAACCATTTGTACCTAAGCCTCTCGACCTTATTATGATGGGTGAGAGACTGAGGATTCGTCGTGAAGAAGTGAATATGACTAGGGAAGATGTTGCCAAAATCATGTGCGTTAGACCTAAGTTTATTGCCGATGTAGAGATCGGACAGAAGGGCATTTCGGTTCCCAACCTTTACAAGCTTACCCAAATTCTTAATGTGTCGGTAGAATACATTATGAGCGGCAAGGTTGATACACGTATGGACAGCGAGGAGCGTAAGCAGATTAACGAAAACATTATCAGGACTCTTGACAGATGCAACAATGAGCAGATGAAGGCGGTTGCCAAGATTGCATATTACTTCGCAGAGGGCATCCGTAAGACTCCGCCTAAGAGACGTGTATTGCCGCTACGAAACAGGTAAATTCACAACCAAAAAGCACCTAGGGCGTCACAGCTGTGACTGCACTAAGTGCTTATTTTCTAGTCAATATTTACGATTTCAATGGCACGGTCTCGCTTCAGGATTTCAAGGTCTGAAGGGTTCTCCCAGGCACGGC
>DATESI010000211.1:0-5350 GCA_035270905.1 Anaerovoracaceae bacterium | reverse complement strand
CTATATACTTTTTAATCACCTTACATCCACCCACAGTGTTTGCCTCGATATTAAGGGGCAAAATTGGGTCGTGAAGAGACTTTCTTAGTAGGCACCAGCCCTTCACCTTGTCGTTGTCAAAGGCAAGTCTAATGCCCTCATAGTTAGGCTCAACTATTGTACAACCGAGCTTGTCAGCATTGGCAACTGCCCACTCTTCAAGGTTCTTAAGAACTCTGTCGCCATATTCCTTGTAGTTTGGTTCTTCAATAGGAATTCTGACTTCCATTGCTTCCAGTGGTTCGGCAAGATTTGCAATTAGGCTATCAATGGACTTGCCTTGACTAGCAAGGTTTGCTGCAGCAATGACGATTTTGGTTGCAAGGTATGCTCCGTCATCAAGAAAATAGTTTTCTTTATATGCGGCGTGCCCTGACGTTTCTATGGCAAGCTGGCTGTCAATCTTGGATTCGTTTAACTCCAAGGATTTGTTGATTACATTCCTGTATCCCCGTTTGAAACGAAGATGCTTAAGCCCCAGATTTTTTTCTAAGAAAACTGTAAGCTCGTCACTTGTTATGCTGTCTGTAACAACAGTTGTTCCCGGATATTTATCTGCAATAAGTGCCGCTGCCAAGGCAACGATACCGTTTCTGCTGATTTCATTTCCGTTCTTGTCAACTGCCGCGGATCTATCTACATCTGTATCAAAAATCAATCCAAGGTCGGCGTTATGCTTAGTAACAGCCTTGCAAATTGATTTCATTGCGTCCTTGTTCTCAGGATTTGGCTGGTGATTTGGAAACATTCCATCAGGCTCAAGGAATTGGCTTCCTGAAATGTCTGCACCAAGTGGCTCAAGAACATTGGTAGCAAAAAATCCTCCTCCGCCATTGCCTGCATCTACTACTATATGAAGTCCTGCAAGGGGCTTGGACTTGTCAGCCGTATTGTCTACTCCCTTAATGATAAGGTCTCGCAGATGCTTACTGTAGGTGCTCATCAAATCTGACTCTTCAATTTTGCCAACCTTAGTAATACCGCTTGGTATCATTGATTCCATGGCACCTTCTGATTCGGCGTATTTGATAATTTCAATAATATCGGATTTATTAAGACCGCCGTTCTTGTCAAAGTACTTGAAGCCGTTTCTGTTATATGGTAGATGGCTTGCAGTAACCATGATAGCACCATCACAATCGTATTCTTTGAAAATTGTAGACATAAACATTGCCGGAGTTGAAGCAAGACCTGCATCCAAAACATGTACGCCGTAGGTGGACAGTGTCTTTGCTATAGTGTCTCGAAATTCCGGGCCCGTAACTCTTGAATCGCTGCCTACAGAAATTGTAAGCTCGTTAAAATCTCTTCTAGTCTTGGTTGAAAGCCAAAGTAAAAAACCCTTCGTTAGGCGGTGAACTTTTTCCTTGCCTAAGTTAGGTATCTCTCCCGGCACTCCGTCAAGGGCAATGCCTCTTATATCACTTCCGTTTTGTAGTTCTGTATACTCGCTCATAATATCTCCTGTCTTGTGTTCCTTCTTCACATATATTATACGAGAAAACGACCAAGAGTTAAAGGGGAATATGCGAAAAAAATAAATAAAAATGCAAATATCACAGTGGCAGACGACAGACAGAAACCCTTGAAAAACAACAGAGTGCAAGAGAATTTCTCGCACCCCTTTATTTATTAGATTATTTAATATACATGTGCCTCTTCCTTGCCGCTAAGCATTCTTGCTGCTCCCTCTGCCAATGCCTCCAGCTCCCTTTCTCCTGCCATGACTACGAATTTGCCGATATGTCCTGCATAGTCTTCTATCATGTCTGTCAGCATCTTTGAATGTGCCACACCTCCGGTCAAAATTACAGCATCGACCTTGCCATGAAGTGGGGCGGAAAGCCCGGCGATAGCCTTTCCTATCTGATAAGCCATTGCCTTGTACACAAGTTCCGCCTCGGCATCACCCTCGGCAATCCTTTTTTCTATGTCTATGCAATTAGTCGTTCCAAGGTATGAGTAAAGCCCTCCCTTGCCACTAATCAGCTTGTCTATGTCCTCTTCTGTGTGTTTGCCGTCGAAGCAAATCTCCTTGAATAATAGCAGGGGAACACCGCCGCTACGCTCCGGTGCCATAGGTCCGTCGTCGTATGCCGCTGTATCCACAATCTTGCCTCCACTCTGTGCACAGGCTGTAATACCGCCGCCCATGTGACAAACAATTAAATTCAAATCCTCGTATTTACGACCGATTAACTCGGCATACTTCATCGCCTGGGCATGGGAATTGAGTACATGACAGCAGCCGTACTTCTCAAGGCCTGCAATGCCGGTAATTTTGGCTACATCAATAAGCTCACATCCCATGGTAGAGTCGTATATATATGCCGGAATTCCAATGGACTCACCAATTCTAAAGGCAATCATTGCTCCAAGGCTTGATGCATGCTGAGGAATATCAGGACTTGCCATGGCATCGCTCAGCTTCTTGTTAACAAGATAGCCACCGCCCTTAAGCCCGATAATCATGCCTCCTCTGCCCACAACTGCCGCAAGAGTCTTAATATCATAATTCTTCTCTTTTAAAATCTCCTTGATAACCTGAACACGGTAATCCATTTGCCCCGCAATGCTGCCAAACCCAAGGAGCTTGTCCGGGTCGTGCATGAGGCTTTCCTCAAAGAACTCCTTTCCGTCACGAAACACCGCAATTTTGGTGCTGGTGGAGCCGGGGTTAACTACTAAAATATCTGTTATCTGTGTCATTATAATGATGCCTCCCTTAACATTTTGATTTCTTCTTTATATCCGTCAAGGCTGTCCTGAGGTGTTTCCAAGATACATGGAAGTCCCGCAAGTCTTGGGTTGTTGATTACATTGACAATGGTGTCCTTGCCAAGCTGGCCGAAGCCGATTTTGGCATGTCTGTCCTTGTGTGCACCCATAGGGTTGAGGCTGTCGTTAATGTGCAACGCCTTTAGGCGATTAAGCCCTATAATTCGGTCAAATTCATCAAGCACTCCGTCAAGGTCGTTAATTATGTCATAGCCACCATCGCTGACATGGCAGGTGTCCAGGCAAACTCCCATCTTGTCCTTAAGCTCCACGCGGTCAATTATTGCCGCAAGCTCCTCGAAACGGCTGCCCACCTCACTGCCCTTGCCCGACATAGTCTCAAGTAAAATAGTGGTGGTCTGCTCAGGCTTAATTATTTGGTTAAGCAAACCCGCAATCATCTCTATACCAACCTCTACGCCCTGCCCCACATGACTGCCGGGGTGGAAGTTATAATAATTTCCCGGGGTATATTCCATGCGAACCATATCCTCTTCCATGCAAAGGCGTGCGAATTCGCACACCTTGGGATTCTCCGAGCAGGGGTTCAGGGTGTATGGGGCATGTGCAACCAGCTTGGCAAAATGGTTGTCCTTGCAAAGGTCCATAAGTGCCTTGGCATCCTCCGGATTTATTGTCTTGGCCTTACCCCCTCTGGGGTTTCTTGTAAAGAAGGCAAATGTGTTGGCACCTATGTAAAGCGCGTCTTTTCCCATTGCCTCAAAGCCCCCTGCCGACGACAGATGGCAGCCTATATTTATCATAAACATTTCTCCTTGTTTGTCTCTAGCTACTTAGATTTTCTCTTTTATCTTCTTTTTCTTATTTATAAAGTATACCACTTTTTAACTTATTTTAACAGAATTGATAGCCCCACCATTGCAAAAATATCAAAAATTTGGTATCTTTATCTTGTACTATTATTTATGAAACATTATATACATATGCAGATTTATTATTGTGGGGAGGCATTAACATGCAACATGAAATAAAAGAGAGAAAGCCCTTGCTGGATGACCACGGCAATCTTACAGAGCCGGGATATGCCAAGAGTTTGATACTTGACTATGACAGGAAGGCGATTAAGGCGGGAAGCCTTCGAATTAAGGAATGGGACTATTATTTAATTGCCAATGATGATTTCGCTGTAGCCCTAACTATTGCGGATAATTCATACATGGGTCTTGACAGTATATCGCTGCTGGACTTTGGAATCCCTTGGGAAAAAACAACAAGCTCAATGTCCTTCTTTACCCTTGGAAAGCTTGATTTGCCTTCTTCATCGGCTAATGGCGATATTGAACACGGCAACAAGCATTACCATATTTCATTCAAAAAACTGGGCATTGCAAGAACCCTGACATTCCACATGGATAACTTCTGTGACGGCAAGCCTATTGAAGGCACCATTGAGCTTATCGACGCTCCTGCAGAGTCCATGGTTATTGCCACACCTTTTGACAAGGATAAGCACTTTTATTATAACCAAAAAATTAACTGTATGCCTGCCAGCGGTGTTGTGAAATTCGATGGCAAGGAATATGAGTTTGAACCAACTACTTCCTTCGGTGTTCTCGACTGGGGTCGCGGTGTTTGGACATATAAGAACACCTGGTACTGGGGCAGTGCTTCGGGACTGGTTGATGGTCTGTGTTTTGGTTTTAATATTGGATACGGCTTCGGCAATACAAGTGCCGCAAGTGAAAATATGATATTCTACGATCATAAGGCTCACAAGCTTGATCAGGTTACCTTCAACATTCCGATGAAGTCAGACGGCAAGGGCGGCGAGACAGAGGATTACATGAAGCCTTGGACTTTTACATCCAGCGATGGACGCTTCGAAATGGACTTCGTTCCCGTTCTCGATAGGGCTTCTGATACTAACGTTCTGCTAATCTGTTCAGACCAGCATCAAGTATTTGGAAGGTTTACAGGAACAGCGGTATTAGACGATGGGACTAAACTTGAGGTTAAGAACCTGCTTGGCTTCGCCGAAAAGGTTTATAATAAGTGGTAAGTCCTGCGCAACATACATAAAACATTAAACTCAAATATAATCAAAAGCGGTGCATGATTTTTCGTTGCACCGCTTTATTTATTGTCAATTTATTGGTTATTAAACCCCGCCATTTATTTTACTTGCGGATTTTTACTTGTGGATTTTTATTCGCAAATTACTACTTCCGGCATTTCCTTACTTGCAATATACTTGCTGCAAGCTCCGCCAAGGTCCGCCTCAATCATGCTCTTCAGTTCCTCAAGTGCGGCATCGAGAACATCATCTCGCTCGCCTGCCACTGTTTCGATAATCATGAAGGCGTTCTTAGTGTCGTCTGTCAGCATTGTTCTGACGGATTCACGCCAGTTAAAGCAACGGCAAATTGCTCCACCATTATCCTTATATACTACTTCTCCGGGGCTAGGTGGCTCGCTCTTATCGCTACCATAGGTGATAAATTCTTCACTACCATCAGCCACAGTAAGTCTAACATCTCCTTCGAACTTATCTATGTCTTCACCACCTACAGGC
>DATESI010000210.1:0-3821 GCA_035270905.1 Anaerovoracaceae bacterium | reverse complement strand
CCATTATTCAATCTCCCATCCTTTTTTTCTAAACTTTTTCACAGCGTCGAAGTTCATGTTGCTCTCAAGATCCTCGTTGAGCAATACTCGCGTGCGGTCCTCAAGAGTTTCAACCACAGGGAAAATGCCGGCTACGCCGTCAGTGGGTTTCTCCCCCTCGCCCGTCTTATGCAAGCCCATTCCCTCAGCACAGCTTTTTGCAAATGCCATAAGAATCCTGTATAGGTCCTCCTTCTTGTGGGACCTATTCTGATAGCCGTGGGAATAATAAAAGTCCGCAAGCTTTTGATAGAACCCAAAAGGTGTCCTTGATACTTCCTTGATTAAATAAGGTATGGTTTTTTCGAAGCCGCCCTTATTGTGATATAGATTTAGCACAGTCTCCACCATCTTAAGCTTAAGTATATCAGTGGATGACATGTAGTTGTTGCTTATAATTTCATAGGGTGCCTTGTCGCGATAAACATATCCCTGCTCCCAAGCCGCCTCACGAATTGGAGTGCCCCGCAGCAACTTCAAAAACCCTAGCTGTAAATTGTCTGCACCTAGAGCGTAGACCTTATTAAAGGAACGTCCGAAGGACTGATAATCCTCATATGGAAGTCCTGCGATTAGGTCCACATGAATATGTATATTGCCTAGCGCCAGAAGCTTTTCTACATTGAGCAAAATCGGGAAAATCGACTCTTTGCGGTTCACCGCCTTAAGAGACATCGGATTAGCCGATTGAATGCCTATTTCGAACTGAAAAAGGCCTTTGCGAGCCTTTGAGAGTAGCTCTAGAGTCTTGTCATTCATCAATTCTCCGCAAAGCTCAAAATGGAAGTTGGTCTTGCCGTTATCGTTGTCGATAAGGTATTCCCAAATTGCATAGGCTCTTGCCATGTCGTAATTAAAGGTTCTATCCACAAGCTTCACCTGCTTAGGTGCCTTGAATAAGAAATAACCAAGATCTCGCCTTACTCTATCAAGGGGCAAAGGTCTAATTTCCTTGTCAAGACAGGATAGGCAATATGCACACTTGTATGGACAGCCTCTGGATGATTCGTAGTATAATACCTTGTCATCCTCAAACTCCAAATTTTCATATGGAAAAGGAATCTTGTCAAAGGTTGGTAGCGGGCTTTCATCTGTTTCGATAATCTCATCGCCATCTCTGTAAACAAGATTGCCAACATGAAAATGCTCCGCCTCACCCAAGGCTATGTTCTTTACAAACTGGAAGAAAGGATACTCACCCTCGCCCCGAATAACAAAGTCAACATCTGGGTTAGCTTCCATGAAGCTTACTGTGTCATAGCTTACCTCAGGTCCTCCTAGAACAATCTTGGTGGTAGGACGTGCCTTCTTGATTTCACGAACCAAATCCTTAATCATTTCGATATTCCAGATATAGCACGAGAAGCAAACATAGTCATATCCCGGTCTTACAATCTCTCCAAAGATATATCCTCCTTCATTGTTGATGGTAAACTCACGCATGTCAACATCCAGCGGTGACCCTTGAACCACGCTGTATAGATATCTGAGTGCGAGGCACCCATGAACATATTTTGAATTTAAGGTTGTAAGCAAAATTTTCATAATTATAACATCCTAAACATTTCATCCTTAATTAGACCATGATCCTTCATGGCTCTATCTAATTGATCCATCATCCTTGCCTTGTCAAAAGGCAGGTTCCCACGAAGGGACACATAGTTAGATGCATGGTTGCTTCTAAATATGCAGATTTCATCAGGGTTGGCATGCTTCATCATAAGATAAGTCTCTGCCAGAACTTCCTCCGCTGATAGCAGCTCAAACTCGCCTCTCTCAATCTGTCCATATATGGGAGCGATAGGATCAAGCATTAGAGTAAGAAGACTTACATAGGTTGCATTCATCTTGCTTATGGCCTTACCCGTTTCTATTGCATGCTCCTCCCAGAGAGCCTTGCCGCCCATGCCAGAAATGAAGGTCACTGAGGCTTCAATTCCTGAAGCTTCAATCTTGTGTACCGCTTCTATTTCCTGCTCGATGGTAACACCCTTGTTAATCATCTCAAGAACCTTGTTGCTTCCTGACTCGGCTCCAAGATAAATCATACCTACGCCCTTGTCGCGAAGCTCAATAAGCTCCTCCGGAGTTTTGCGAAGAACATCCTTGGCTGAGCCATAAACGCTGATTCTCTTACATTCAGGGAAAAGCTCATTGATTCTGTCAAGGATTACTACAAGCTTGCTGTTGGCAAGACAAAGTGCATCGCCGTCGCATAGAAAGATTTTTTCTACCTTGCGATATGCCTTGCGGGCCATTTGCAAATCCTCGAGAACCTCATTCATATCGCGAACTCGGAATTTCTTGTCCTTGAACATGCTGCAGAATGTGCATTTGTTGTGTGAACACCCTATGGTCACCTGTATCAGCAGGCTGTAGGCCTCGCTAGGTGGTCTATAAATGTTACCTTCGTATCTCATTACATTTTCTCCGGTGCTGCAATTCCAAGAAGTGCTAGACCGTTTGCAATTGCATTCTTAGCTGCGATTACAAGGGCAATCTTAGCAACCTTTTCTGACTCATCATCAACTAGAATGTGCTCGTCATGATAGAATCTGTTGAAGGCCTGTGCCATATCAACAACGTGTCTTGTAACGATTGATGGTTCATATTTTTCGCCTGCATCTTCAATAACTGCAGGGAATTTGTAAAGTAGCTTAGCTAGCTCGTAGCAGCTTTCGCCACAGATTTTGCTATAGTCAATACCCTCAAGTGAGGTTGCCTTCTTAACAACTGCATCTCCCGCATTGCGAAGCAAGCTTGCTGCTCTTGCATGAGTATATTGAACATATGGACCTGTCTCTCCGTCGAAGTTAAGAACCTTATCCCATTTGAATACATAGTCCTTGATTCTGTTGTTGGAAAGCTCCTGGAAAATAACTGCTCCGATACCAACATCCTTGGCAGTCTGGTCTATATTATCTGTATTAACATTTTTCTCTTTAATGATTTCCTTAGTCTGCTCAACTGCTCTGTTAAGTACATCCTCAAGGAATACAACACGTCCGTGTCTTGTTGACATAGTTCCGTCCTCAAGACTTACAAGACCGAATGGAATATGAACACAATCATGTGCCCAGTCGTAGCCAAGAAGCTCAACAATCTTAATCCACTGCTGGAAGTGAAGATTCTGCTGTGATGCTACGATATATAAATTCTTGTAGAAGTTATAATGCTCTTTTCTGTATACTGCTGCTGCAATATCTCTTGTAATGTATAGGGTTGAACCGTCTGACTTAGTGATTAAAGCTGGAGACATGCCATACTCTTCAAGGTCAACAATGTGTGCACCCTCGGACTCCTTAAGCAAATTCTTTTCCTTTAGCTCCTCAACGAATCTAGGCATCTTGTCTGAGTAGAAGCTTTCTCCTGCATATGAATCAAACTTGATTCCAAGCATATCGTATACTCTTGTGAATTCCTTCAAGCTTTCTTCTCTGAACCACTTCCAGATTTCTGTCTCTTCCTTTTCACCGTGCTCAAGCTTGGTGAAGATTTCTCTTGCTTCGTCGTCTAGCTCAGGGTGAGTCTCAACCTCTACATGGAACTTGGTGTAATACTCAAGAAGTGTCTTAATTGGTTCCTTGATAACGTCTTCCTTGTTGCCCCAATGTCTGTATGCACAAATCATCTTGCCGAACTGTGTTCCGTAGTCACCAAGGTGATTAATTCTTACTGTGTCATATCCAAGTGCATCATAAATCAAATAAATCGAGTTACCGATTACTGTACTTCTAATGTGACCGATATGGAAAGGCTTAGCAATGTTAGGTGATGAATAC
>DATESI010000209.1:0-2176 GCA_035270905.1 Anaerovoracaceae bacterium | reverse complement strand
GACGAAGGCTAGCTCCGGATTGACACCTGGGCTTAATACAAGCATATCAAACTGACCAAGGTCTGCCGGGTTTTCTCCTAGATAGCAGGTAACTCCCTTTTCCTCAAAGAATGTAATTAGCTGGGGATCCATGTCGTCCTTAGTCCTAGAATCCTGTATAGAAACCCTTGCACCAAGCTTAACTAGAGCCTGGGAAGCGGCTGTGCCTGACTTTCCCATTCCCACTACAAGAACATTTTTATTTTCTATGTTTTTTAGGTTATTCTCATTCATAACTTTACCTTCTTTATGTCTACCCCTTAATATCTAGCGGGTAAATTTTAATTTATACTCCGATAGCAAGGAACGCTAGAACGCAGCAAACAAGTGATGCTGCCCAGAACAATGCTACTACCTTTTTCTCACCCATACCAATCATTTCAAAATGATGGTGAATTGGAGCCATCTTGAAGACTCTCTTACCTGTTGTCTTGAAGGATGCCACCTGAATAATAACTGACAATGCTTCAGCAACATAAACGAATCCTGCTATTGGCAGAAGAAGCTCAACCTTCATAACTATTGCGGCTCCTGCAAGGGCTCCGCCAAGTGCTAATGAGCCTGTATCTCCCATGAATATCTGTGCAGGGTTGCGGTTGAAAACCAGGAATCCGATGCACGCACCTGCAAGGGCTGCACAGAATACTGTAGCTGAATTATGTCCAAATTGAATTCCCGCAAAAGCGAAGAATATAGCAACAAGAGTAGTTACTCCTGATGCAAGACCATCAAGTCCGTCTGTTAAATTAACGCTGTTTACCATTGCTACTACTACAAATGTAATGAATGGAATATACCACATTCCAAAGTCCATATACTTATCAACGAATGGAATCCATACTTCTGTTCCATATCCCGAATAATTGGCCATATATACTGCAAGCCCTACTGCAAATATCACCTGTAGCAAAAGCTTCTGCCATGCCCTGAGTCCTAGGTTTTGCTTCTTGATAACCTTAAGGTAATCATCCGTAAACCCTATTACTCCAAAGAGGACAGTGAATATAATCATCACTGTAGAGTCAGTAGTATATTCTCTTCCAACAATTGTTCCAATAATAAGTGCTAAGACAATTGCAATTCCGCCCATAGTAGGTGTCCCTGACTTTTTCAAATGGGACTGAGGACCCTCGTCTCTTATAAATTGCTTGAGCTGCTTCTTCTTCAAAATCGGAATTTCAAGTGATGTCAATATCGCTCCTGCCATGACTGCCATAATCATTATTATAATAATTTGAGATATATGCATTGTTAATACTCCTATTCATTCATTATTTTTTCTACTATTTCTTCCATAGCCATTCCCCTCGATGCCTTGACCAATACCACATCATCTTCCTTCAATAGGTCTGCAAGCTCTAGTGCAAGCTTCTCTTTATCTTCGAAGTGAAGTACCCTTGGCTCATTCAATCTCTCTTTAGCCCCATTTGATATATGTTTCCCCAATTCTCCTACAGTTATGAGTAGGTCTACTGCCTTTTCACCTGCATATTCCCCAACCTGCCTGTGAAACTTAGGGGATTCCTCTCCCAGCTCAAACATGTCACCAAGAATTGCAATCTTACGTTTGCCCTTGGTATTCATCAATGTGTTGATGGCCGATTTCATCGAATCGGGACATGCGTTGTAGGTGTCATCTATAACCTTGATTCCATTGCCTTCTCGGATTGTAAGTCTCTTGCCCGTCAGCTCAAGGCTGTTAAGCCCTGCAATGGCGCAAGGAATGTCCACGCCAATCTGGTAGCAGGCTGCTATTGCAAGCCCTGCATTGAGGGCATTGTGTGCCCCCGGAACCATCAGTCTTATATTATGCTCCTTGCCGAAGCATCCTAGCTTAAATTCTATACCTTCTTCACCAAAATCGCAAACATTAGATATGATAAAATCATTCTTTTTGTCTGAACCCACTGTTACGATTTTGTACGCCCCGCAAACCCTATCTTTTTGAAGCATATCGCAGTCCTGATTAATCACTAGGGCATTATCTTGGCCAAGGTATTCTGTAATTTCCATCTTGGCAGCCAATATTCCTTCGCGACTTCCAAGATGCTCTATATGAGAGATTCCCACATTGGTAATTATGCAGGTGTCTGGTCTTACTATATCAGCAAGCACTCGAATCTGTCCCGCATCATCC
>DATESI010000208.1:0-2027 GCA_035270905.1 Anaerovoracaceae bacterium | reverse complement strand
GGTTAGAGCTCCTTAATATTTCAAAACTTAATCGTCAATAGAGTCCTTTAATTCTTCTAATACCTTGATTGCCTGTGATGGTGTGATTTCCATCAGATTCAGGCTTCTTAATCGTTCAACTATTGGGTTTGGTCCAGGTGCAAAGAATGAAAGCTGCCCGCTGTCCTCTGCTGCCTTGCTTGTTCTTAGGTTCTTGCTACCCTTTGATGCTTCAAAGTCAGACGAATCAAGCATACTCCCCTGCATACCCTTATCTCTTGCATAGTCAGTAGTCGCCACCCCCATACCCTCAAGCTCTGCAAGCTTGTTTTCTGCATTCTCAAGGAGAATTCTTGGCACTCCTGCAATCTTGGCAACATGGATACCGTAGCTTCTACTTGCGGAGCCGGGAACTATCTTGTGGAGGAATACAATATTACCGTTTTCTTCTGCCACATCTACATTAAGGTTTTTGACCCCTGGGATTTCCTTCTCTAGGACTGTCAGCTCGTGATAATGGGTTGCAAAGAGTGTTCTGATGTGAGTCTTGGCGTTGCACAGGTACTCCACTGCCGCCCAAGCGATGGAAAGTCCGTCATAGGTGCTGGTGCCACGTCCTATTTCATCAAGGATGATAAGGCTGCGGTCTGCGGAGCAATTCAATATATATGCCAGCTCGCTCATCTCCACATAGAAGGTGGATTGACCCTGTGCCAGGTTATCTGAGGCTCCAATTCGAGTAAAAATCCTGTCAACCACACCTATTCTTGCACGGTGACAAGGCACGAAACAGCCTGCTTGAGCCATTAGCACTATAAGGGCTGTCTGCCTCATGTACGTTGACTTACCGCTCATGTTAGGGCCTGTAATCAGCAGCATGCTGGTGTCAGAATTATTGATATATGTATCGTTTGAAACAAAAAGTCCGTTCTCTGTGGTCTGCTCGATAACCGGGTGCCTGCCCTTCTCAATTTGAAGCTGGAAGCTGTCGTCCATAATAGGCCTTACATAGCCATATTTGTTGCTCACGTCTGCGAAGGCACACAAGACATCCAGCTTAGCAACGGCCTGGGATGTCATCTGAATAGACTTAATATGTCCCTGAATGATGTTTCTAATTTCGGAGAAAAGCTCATATTCCAGCTGGTTAATCTTCCCCTCGGCATTGAGGACGATGCTTTCCATGTCCTTAAGCTCAGGAGTAATGAAACGCTCGCAGTTGGCTAGGGTTTGCTTCCTAATATAATTGTCTGGAACGTCGTCATAGTTGGAGCGTGTAACCTCCAGATAATATCCAAAGACTCTGTTGAATCCAACCTTTAGCTTCTTAATTCCAGTTCGTTCTCTTTCGGTGTTTTCTAGGTTTGCAATCCACTGCTTGGCATCCTTAATTGAAAACTTGAGATCGTCAAGCTCCTTGGAATACCCCTCCTTGATTAGCTCCCCTTCCTTAATGGTGAAAGGCGGGTCGTCAACAATGGCTGTTTCTATGAGGTCGTAGATGTCCTTAAGGTCTGCAATCTCCTCCTTTAGATCCTTCAAAATGGTGGCCTCCGAATATGCAAGGTTTTCCTTGATTTCTGGAAGGACAAATAGGGAGTTTCTTAGTGCAAATTAAGTCTTTGCCGTTGGCATTGCCCGATGCGACTCTGCCTGCAAGCCTCTCAAAGTCGTAGATTTGCTTGAGGGCTTCCTTGATATTATTAGATAAAATTATTTCGTTAACTAGCTCCTCAACGCCGTCAAGTCTTGCGTTGATTTCTTCTGAGTTGTTAAGAGGTTCGCGAAGCCATTGCTTAAGCTTACGGGAACCCATAGCTGTGTGGGTTTTGTCAAGGACTCCAAGAAGTGAGCCCTGCACCCTTTTATCATATAAGGTCTCTGTAATTTCAAGGTTTCTCAAGGTCGCCTTGTCGAGAGACATGTGTTTTCCAAGTTCATAAAACTGGCAGTTTGTCAGCTGAGCCAGACTGTGCTTTTGGGTTTCTAGTAGATAAAGCAGCAGTGCCCCAAGGGACAAAATGCAGTAGTCCCTACCGTCAATTCCC
>DATESI010000207.1:0-11478 GCA_035270905.1 Anaerovoracaceae bacterium | reverse complement strand
GCATAAATGTGAAGATTTTGTGTAGAAATCATATAAAAATCCAATAAAATTCATTTCCAAATACTACTAAACCTTATTTTTGAGGGGCGGCTCTGTAATACCACATAACAGAATCCCCGTCCTTGATTTCTTTTTCTCCTGGCATTGTACTTATAGATTTGTCGTTAAGGGAATAGAACCATTTCCTATCGTTACCGTATTCGCCGTTTAATACATTGTTAATGCCCTGCACCTCAGAGGACATAAGCTCAACGGTTACAGGTGTATCGTTAGAAGCACAGTAAACCTGCAGCATATCAAGAACAGTGGCATCCTCCTCCACAGTCAGCACAACATCCTCAACATCAGGGATGTCAGATTTGACAGGATAATCAATGCTCATTGTAACAGAGATAGTATCTGCATCTATAGGTGTCTCCATATCATCTGATGTCTCGCAGCCAGACAAAACTACCATAGCTGCCATCAATGTAATAATTAGGGTTAATAATAAATATCGCTTTTTCATGTCAGTCCTCCTTCTTACAGCTGTTGTGAAGCCATTAGATTATACATTTCATCATTAGCCATCTCTTCTGCATCATAGACAACCTGGCCGTCAATTATAGTCATAGTTGCATGCATTTTGCAGAAAGTCTTAAGATCAGTGTCCAGTGGGTTTTGCTCAAAAACAGTGAAGTCCGCAAGCTTACCCTTCTCAATAGAACCAAGTCTATCTTCCTCCCCAAGCATTTCTGCAGCGTAAACGGTAAGCTCATCTATTGCCTCGCTGACATCATCAACATAATCCGCAATAGAATATTCCTCAAGATCCATAGGCCATGTTTCAATAATATCACCGCTGTGTGGAAGCTCCGCCATAGCATCATCCTCAAGCTCATAGTCGGAAGCAATTATGCCGACAGCATTCTTGTAACCCTTAGAATAAACGGCCTCGAATCCATTATATGCCTTCAGCAGTCCTTCTGCATCCGGAGCCTCAATATAAATATTGAAGCCTCTATCAGCAACAGCTAACATAATTGTATCCAAAGCTTCCTGAGAAAATTCAGCACCCGCAACCTTAAGCTTTATGAAATTATATTTCATAATATCACCAAGCTCAATACAGCTGGTTTTCTTTTGCATTAGTCTGTGAGTTAGTGCCTCAGGATTGATAGGCTTGCCACAGAATAGAGAACCGTAGAATCTCTGCGGGATATCTCCTTCATTTACAAGACCCATAAGGGAATCAATGAAGTAATCCTCGAAAAAGTCTGGAGAGTTGTTATTAAAGATAGTTGTGTAGCCCTTGTCACAGTTGTCCTCAAGCTCTTGCTTAACAGCGGCCTCAACCTCCTCAAAGTCAAAAGGCACGAAGAGATTAAGAACATATGGAACAGTGATAATTTGAACGCATTCCTCCTCGGCAGTTTCTTCAATAATGGTTTGTGCCGCAGTGTTATACCAAAGATGCACACTACTGCTGCTGAGAAGCACAATAGGCTTGTCAGGGCACAACTCGTCAAGCATTGCTAGAGAATTACCAGAGTTTTCGTCATCATCTGCCATTTCATCATCACTGAGTTCTACCTCAAGAGCTTCTTCCTCTAAATCATCAGCATCAGGGAAATCCTCCGCGCTCTGCAATATATTTTCGCTGTAGCCGTAGCCAAAGTACATATCCAAATCAGGGTGCTCCTCGATATACTCGGCAAGATTTGCAATTATTTCATCACCCTTCCATTCCTCATCAATGGCAAAATACTTGTCCTCGAAGGTTTTCAAAACGGAAATACTGTGAGAGTCAATGAAGCCGGGGAACATATACTGCTCCTTTAGATCAACCACATTGGTATCACCATCCACAAGCTCCTCCATGGCCTCAAAATCGCCTACAGCAATTATTTTGCCACCTGCACAGGCAACTGCCGTTACCCAAGGCAAATCGCCGTCCTGAGTGTAGATATGTCCATTATGAAAGACACTTTCCGCCTTTTCATTTTTCTTAAATAATCCGAATGCCATAAGCACCTCCTAATATGTGAATTTATTTATTTTCCAATTAATATCCTATATTTATTTTACCATAGTTTTGAATGAATGTTTAGTATTTATGTGATACAATATTGACAAAAGAATTATTAACGGAGGTCAAGACATGAAAATAGAAACATATGAAGCAGGTATTTCGACAGTTGATTACATAGATAAGTACGTGGACATAGGAGGATTCCTAGAAATGTGCAAGGCATGCGACTGCTATAACAACAAATGGTCATGCCCGCCATTCGACTTCTCGCCAAGAGAATACTGGGAAAACTACGACAACCTTTACTTCCTAGGCAAGAAGATTATCTTCGACGATGAAGAAAAGGAAAACTGGAAAGAAAATTTAACGGCAGTCAAGGACCAGCTCACAGAGGAGCTTTTCGCTAAGGAAAGGGAGTTTCCGGGCAGCGTTTCATTAAGTGCCGGAAATTGCGAAATTTGCGGAGAGGACAACTGTACTAAGCCACAGTGTCAGCCATGCAGATATCCTGACAAGATGCGTTACTCCATCGAGTCCCTTGGCGGCAATGTAGGACTAACTGCCAGCAAACTTCTTGGGATTGAACTCAAGTGGATGACAGATGGGGAGCTTCCTGAATACTTCGTATTAGTAGGAGGCTTGCTATATTAGGCAAGACTCATAGTTAACTCTGCAGGCGAAAGGCGAAATAGCCCTGCGGTCCAGCAGCACCCTTTATCAGAAAGCAAAAGCCCGAATTACCAAATAGTAAGTCGGGCTTTTTTAATTAAATTATTCAGTTAAACTATATGCGCAATAGTTAACAAACCTCTATATTTTTGATTATTTTCTTGCGTCCTTGATTAGCTGGATACCTAGGTGCATTGCCTTAGTATTAAGCTCCTCTGTTCCCTTTGGAATGTGGTTTAATACTGCAGTTTCAAGTGACTTAGTTGATGCAATGTGAAGTGCTTCGTTAACTGCACCAACAGAGATAATATTTGCTGCCATTGGGTTCTTAATTACTTCCTTAGCTGATTCGATAATCGGCAATGAGTAAACCTCATGCTTAGCTGCAATCTCTGCAGGAACTTCGATTTCTGAATCAACGATGATTACTGTATCGTCGCCGATTTTCTTCACATATTTGTCGAAGGATACCTGTGTAAGTGAAAGAAGCAATGTAGGTACATCAACCTTAGTGTAGTGAATTCTTGACTCGTTGATAATAGCCTCAGCCTTGCACATTCCGCCTCTAGCTTCAGGTCCGTAGGACTGTGACTGAACAACCTGCTTACCATCAATGAAGGCAGCCTCTGCTATAATAATAGTTCCAAGGATAACACCTTGTCCGCCGGAACCAGTAAATCTTAATTCTTCTCTTCTCATTATTTAGCACCTCCAGCCATCTTTATAATTTTGTCATATTGCTCAGTATACTCTGGAAGCTTAGTGTTGTGTGACATTTCACCGATAAGAACCTTACCCTCTAATTCCTCAGGGGTCATCTTCTTAGCCTTTTCGATATCTACGCAGTTTTCTTCTTGCCAGTGCATCATCTTAATGCTGTCACCCTTCTTGTTCTTACGACCATAGTAAGTAGGGCAGATGCTGACACCTTCGATAACTGAGAATCCCTTATTCTTGATTCCTTTTTCGATTAGCTTAATTGTCTGAGGTGAATGGAAGCAGTCGCCTCTAGCAGTATATGTTGCACCTGCAACCTCAGAAAGCTTAGGAATATCAAAGTTATTATCGATATTACCGTAAGGAGCTGTAGTTCCCTTTTCTCCTGTTGGAGTAGTAGGGGAGTACTGACCACCAGTCATACCGTAGATGCTGTTATTGAAAACAACAACTGTCAAATCTATATTTCTTCTTGCTGCATGGATTAAGTGGTTACCACCGATTGCTGTTGCATCGCCGTCACCTGTAACTACGATAACAGTCATATCAGGCTTAGCCATTTTGATTCCTGTAGCAAATGCGATTGCACGACCATGTGTTGTATGTAATGTATTGAAGTTCATGTAGCCGGCAGCTCTTGAGGAGCATCCGATACCGCTTACGATACAAACCTTTTCTCTTTCAAGACCAAGGTTTTCGATTGCTTGGCAAACATCTCTCATTAAGATTCCGTGACCGCAGCCAGGGCACCAGATATGAGGAAGTCTTTCCACACGCATTGTATTTTGTACTAATTGACTAGGCATTTTACTTTCCCTCCTTTACTTTTTTAACAATCTCTGCAGGAGTGATTGTAGTACCATCGACTTTTCCGAGGAAATCAACCTTGCAGTCACCCTTGATGTAGCCTTCAACGCTTAGAAGAACCTGACCATAGTTGTGCTCAACTACTAGAATCTTCTTCAGCTTCTTGGAACGCTCAACAAGCTCATGCTCAGGGAAAGGCCAAATTGTAACAGGTCTGAACATACCGACCTTAACGCCTTCTTCTCTAAGAATATCAATTGCACCTTGTACGGCTCTTACGGTACCACCGTAGCAAACGATAGCAATCTCTGCATCGTCCATCTGCTCTTCTTCGTACTCTAGGATTCCGCTGTACTTATAAACCTTAATCTTCTGCATCAAACGAACTGACTCTTCTCTTGCGATATCGTTATCGTTAGTAGGGAAGCCATCCTCATCATGGAATAATCCAGTGATGTTGTAAAGATTGCCTTCACCGAAGTCTGTCATATGTGGAACATATTGTCCTTCGCCGAATGCATAAGGCATTGAGTTAATCATTCTCTTGTTTCTGTTATGAATCTCAAGCTCCTCTGTTGGGATAAGCTCGCAGCCTTCACGCATGTGACCTACGATTTCATCCATTAGTAGGATTACTGGAGTTCTGAATCTTTCAGCAAGGTTGAATGCTCTTACTGTCTGATTGTATGTATCTTGAACTGAGCAAGGTGAAATAGCAATAACAGGATGGTCACCGTGAGTGCCCCATTTTGCCTGCATTACATCTCCCTGTGAAGGTGATGTCGGTAGACCAGTTGAAGGGCCTGCACGCTGTACATCAACTACAACGATAGGAATTTCTGCGATTGTTGCATATCCGATATTTTCTTGCTTAAGGGAGAATCCCGGGCCGGATGTTGCTGTCATTGATTTTACACCTGCAACAGATGCACCAAGAGCAGCAGCGATACCTGCGATTTCGTCTTCCATTTGCATGAACTTACCACCAACCTGTGGAAGTCTTACTGCACTTCTCTCTGCAATTTCAGTAGAAGGAGTGATAGGGTAGCCAGCATAGAATCTCATTCCTGCGGCGATAGCACCTTCAACGCAAGCCTCGTTACCTTGAAGAAGCTGAAATCTGTTTTGTTGCTTTGCCATATTATTTTGCCTCCTTCTCTACCCAGATTGCATAATCAGGGCAACGTAATTCACAAAGTCCGCATGCAATACAAGCGTCCGGATCTGAGATTACAATTTTTTCGTGTTTCAAAGTTAATACTTTCTTTGGGCAGAACTCAATGCAAAGACCACAGCCCTTACACCAGGATGGTTCTACCACCAATTTCTTTCCTTTTGCCATGTTTTTCACCTCTTATGTTATATATATGGTTTTTCAAATTAATTACCATATCGAATATACCACAATACACAAAAAAAACAGCATAAATACAAAATAAGAACTATTATACAAAGTGCGAAAAAATAAGTTGCTAAACTACGCTAAAGCGTTGAAATACCAACTATTTTACGATTGCAATGCAGTATGGTTTTATTGTATAATTACAGTAGAACTTTCATAGTTTAGTGTATGAAACAATCATGCAAAAATTATTGTAATGTGAAAGGTGGTATTTATGTCCGTATACATGCTCGCAATATCAGGAATTTTATTAATGTGCCTGCTTCTCAATAAGATAACAAGTAAACTAGGCGTGCCAACATTGCTCGCCTTTATTTTGCTGGGCATGCTCTTCGGTACAGATGGATTGTTCAAGATATCCTTCGAAAACTATGATGTCGCTGAGCAGGTTTGCACCATAGCTCTAATATTCATAATGTTTTATGGAGGCTTCGGAACCAACTGGGAAACAGCAAGACCTATCGCAGTCAAGGCAACACTGCTCTCAACCCTTGGCGTTGCAATCACGGCAGGTGTTACCGGGCTATTCTGCTATTACGCTCTTCACTTCGAATTTCTCGAAAGCATGCTCATCGGTTCAGTTATATGCTCAACAGATGCGGCATCAGTATTCGCAATTCTAAGGTCCAAGAGAATGAATCTCAAGTACAACACCGCCCCTATGCTTGAGGTAGAAAGCGGAAGCAACGACCCATTTTCCTACATGCTTACAATTATCGTTCTTTCACTTATGAGTGGAGACTTTAGCGGTGGCACCATGGTTTATATGATATTCGCCCAAATCGCCTTCGGGATTATATTCGGCGTGTTCATTGCAGCCGTTGCCGCCTTCATTCTCAAGCGGTTCACCTTCGCAACAGATGGCTTCGATTCAATATTCGTATTTACCATAGCTATTATTTCCTACGCAGGAGCCACCCTTATCGGAGGCAACGGATATTTGAGTGCCTATATAGCCGGAATAATCCTCGGCAACCAGCCAATCAAAAACAAAAGACCCCTGGTACATTTCTTCGACGGCATTACGGGACTTGTGCAGATACTCATATTCTTCCTGCTGGGACTGCTGTCAACACCGTCACAGCTTCCGGGTGTAATTCTGCCTGCATTTGCAATAGCCCTATTCCTAACCTTCGTGGCAAGGCCAATCGCAGTATTTACAATCTTGACCCCATTCAGGTGCTCAGTGCGTCAGATGCTTGTGGTTTCATGGGCGGGACTTAGAGGAGCCGCCTCAATCGTATTCGCCATAATAGCAACAGTTAACCCAGCGTATATGAACAACGATGTATTCCACATAGTATTCTTCATCGTTCTGTTTTCAATCCTCTTCCAAGGCACACTGCTCAAGCCTATATCCAAAAAGCTTGATATGTACGACGACACCCAAAACGTAATGAAAACCTTCAGTGACTACCGAGAGGACCTTGGAGTAGTAATAACAGAAGCAACCATCGAGGCAGGCAACCCATGGATTGGCATGCCCCTAGCCGAAATCGACATGGGCGACGACAAGCTTGTAAGCGTAATCGAGCGAGGTCATAAGGTAGTCATACCAAACGGCAAAACCATAATACAGGAAGATGATGTGCTCATAATCTGCGAGATTTAGAGAATAGAATATTTAGATAAGAAAATGCCCCGTGTCATATTGATTGGCACGGGGCAGTGTGTTTTATGCTGGCCTTGCATAAATGCAAAGTATACCTTTGTTTAGGGTTTTATTTCACATAAACCTTCGGCAGTCTCTGTCCGAATGCACAGGTGATTTCGTAGTTGATAGTGCCTGTACATTCAGCAATGTAATCAGCAGAAACGGTATTCTTGCCGTCGGAGCCCATTACGATTACTTCGTCGCCAACCTTAACATTAGGAACATCAGTTACATCAATCATAGCCTGGTCCATGCAGATGTTGCCTGCAATTGGAGCAATTACACCATTGATGATAACCTTGCCCTTTGGTGAATATGGTCTTGGATAACCGTCAGCATAGCCAAGAGCGATGGTAGCAATCTTAGCCGGCTTCTTGGATATATATTTGCGGCCATATCCAACCGAGAAATCAGCTGGAACATCCTTAAGGTGAACGATGTTAGCCTTAACAGACATAACAGGCTTAATTGAAAGCTCGTTTATATCAACCTCGTTTGAAGGATAGCATCCATAGAGAATGATTCCCGGACGAACTGCATCAAAGTGAACAGTTGGAAGCTCCATGATAGATGCACTGTTTGCAAGAGTTCTGAATGAAATTTCTATTCCTGCAGCTGTCAGTGTCTCATAAAACTTATTGTATTTGGCTTCCTGCTGGTGTGAATATGTCTTGTCATAAGCATCAGCCGTTGACATATGAGAGAACATTCCCTTAATCTTAAAGTTAGGAAGTACAGCGATTTTCTTCACATCTTCTACCGCATATTCAAGATCATCTGCAAGATAACCGATTCTTCCCATGCCAGTATCAACTGCGATTAAACCGTGAACAGTTTTGCCTGCCTTGGCAGCCTCGTCGCTGAATGCCTTAGCATTATCCGAGTTACATACTACTGGTGTAATGTCATACTTAACAACAGTGTCTGCATACATATCCGGAGTAAGACCAAGTATAATTATTTCTTCCTTTGCGCCAGCCTCACGGAGAACGATAGCCTCCTGCAAAGTTGCGATAGCAAAGGTTTTAACGCCGTTTTCTCTTAAAACTTCGGCACATTTAACACTGCCGTGGCCATAACCGTCTGCCTTGATGACACCGATTAGCTCGCGGCCGCCCGCCTTAGCCTTGATATTCTTGATGTTGTAATCTAAGTTAGATAGATTAATTTCTGCCCATACGGGTCTGATTGCTTCCTTGTACATGACTGTAATAAACCTTCTTTCCATACTATATAGATATATTTTATACCCAGGCTCACATAGGAACCTTAGGTCAAAGCTTGACTAAATTAGTGGCTTTCTCATTATGATGTCTTCTCTGCCAGGACCGTTTGAAACCATAGTAATTGGGAATCCAATCTGTCTTTCGATTTCGTTAACATATTCTTGACATTCTATCGGTAGCTTGTCAAATTCCTTGATGCCTCTTACATCTTTTTTCCAACCCTTAAGCTTCTTGAGAATTGGCTTTGCCTGATATAGGTATGTGGTGTTAGGGAAGTCCTGATGCTCCTCGCCCTTAATGTCATAGCCTACGCAGATTGGAATTTCATCAAGATATCCAAGTGGGTCGATTACTGTAAGAGCAACCTCAGTTGTTCCCTGCATCTTGCAGCCGTATCTTGTTGCAACTGCATCGAACCAGCCAACACGCCTTGGTCTTCCTGTTGTTGCACCGAATTCACCGCCGTCTCCGCCGCGTCTTCTAAGCTCGTCAGCTTCTTCATCGAAGATTTCACTGACGAATGCGCCTGCACCTACTGCTGACGAATATGCCTTGACTACAGTGATTACACCCTTTATTTCATAAGGTGGAACTCCCGCACCGATAGCACCGAAGGCTGCCAGCGTTGAAGATGATGTAACCATTGGATAAATTCCGTGGTCAGTGTCCTTGAGTGCACCAAGCTGTCCCTCAAGCAAGATGTTCTTGCCTGCATCAACTGCCTTGTGAAGATAAGCCGTAGTGTTTGCAACATAAGGCTTAATCATCTGCTTATATTCCATCATAGTTTCGTATAAGTCGTCTACCACCAGCTCAGGCTTCTTATAAAGATGCTTGAACAAAATGTTCTTTTGCACGCATACGTTTGCCAGTTTTTCCTTAAGATCTGCCTCAGGCATGAAAAGCTCGTTAACCTGGAAGCCTATCTTGGCGTACTTGTCGGAGTAGCAAGGTGCTATTCCTGACTTGGTTGAGCCAAAGGATTTGCCGCCTAGGCGTTCTTCCTCGTACTCGTCAAGCAAAATGTGATAAGGCATAACAATGTGTGCCCTGTCAGATACTAATACCTTGGGAGCCGGAACGCCCCCTTCTTCAAGTGATTTGATTTCTTTGATCAGGTAAGGAATGTTGAGTGCCACGCCGTTGCCAAGAACACTAGTTGTGTGTCCGTAGAATACTCCCGATGGCAGCATGTGAAGTGCGAACTTGCCATAGTCGTTGGCTATAGTGTGCCCTGCATTGCTTCCGCCTTGGAACCTGACAATAATGTCCGACTCCCTTGCCAGCATATCCGTAATTTTACCTTTTCCTTCGTCGCCCCAGTTGGCGCCTACTATTGCTTTGATCATTTTTCCCTCCTATACTGTGATATCAGCCTTGATACCAAGGACCTCCTTGTTAGCTGATAATATAGGCTTTATGACCCCGTTTAGAAACTCAGTTGTCTGTTCTTTTGATCTTCCAACATAATTTTCTGGCTTCATAACCTTCTGTAAAGCCTCACTTGTTATATTAAAGGCCGGGTCGGCTGCGATTCGCTCAAGCAAATCGTTTGCCTTGCCCTGCTCTTTGACAATTTTGCCCGCTTCCATTGAGTGTGTTCTGATACGCTCGTGAAGCTCCTGTCTGTCGCCACCGGCCTTAACCGCATCCATCATAATGTTTTCTGTAGCCATGAATGGTAGCTCTGCCATGAGATGTGCCTCAATAACCTTAGGATATACCACAAGGCCATTTGATACATTGATATATAATTCAAGAATTCCATCAACAGCAAGAAAAGCTTCGCTGATGCTGATTCTCTTATTTGCCGAATCATCCAGGGTTCTCTCAAACCACTGGGTTGCAGCCGTCAGAGCCGGGTTCATTGCATCACTCATTACATAGTTTGCAAGAGATGCCATTCTCTCCGAACGCATAGGGTTGCGTTTGTAAGCCATAGCAGAAGACCCGATTTGGTTCTTCTCAAATGGTTCCTCAACCTCCTTCATGTGCTGAAGAAGTCTTATATCGTTAGAAAATTTGTGCGCACTCTGAGCAATGCCGCTAAGTACATTAAGGACGCGGCTATCAACCTTGCGAGAGTAAGTCTGCCCCGAAACAGGGTAACACTGGGCGAAGCCCATTTTCTCTGCAATCTTTTGGTCAAGCGCCTTACACTTCTCGTGGTCACCCTCAAAAAGTTCTAGGAAAGAGGCTTGTGTGCCTGTAGTTCCCTTACATCCCAGGAGTTTCATGGTTCCCAGAAGATGGTCAAGGTCCTCAAGGTCAAGCACAAGGTCGTTAAGCCAAAGGGTTGCACGCTTGCCGACTGTTGTAGGCTGTGCTGCCTGATAGTGGGTATATGCCAAAGTAGGAAGGTCCTTATACTTGTCCGCAAACTCAGCGAGAGATGCGATTGTGTTAATCAGTTTATTTCTGACTAGCTGCAGGCCTTCTGTCATAATTATTATATCCGTATTGTCGCCAACATAGCAGGAGGTTGCACCAAGGTGAATGATGCCCTTGGCATCAGGACACTGAACACCGTAGGCGTACACATGGCTCATTACATCATGCCTTACCTCAGCCTCGCGCTTCTTGGCAACATCATAGTTGATGTCATCCTTGTTAGCCTTAAGCTGCTCAATTTGCTTGTCTGTAATTGCAAGCCCAAGCTCCTTCTCAGCCTCTGCAAGTGCAATCCAAAGTCTTCTCCATGTTTTGAACTTCTTCTCTGGTGAGAAGATGTACTGCATCTCCTTACTTGGGTAACGCTCCGATAGGGGACTGGTGTAATTATCCTTCATGTTTTCCTCCATGTTTACATTCAACTTTTATCTTATGCTGTGTTGCTCACAGCTCTTTAAAATCAACAAATTATTATACCACTTTAACCAAATAAGTTCAACACCTTGAACTCAGTAGATTGAACCCTGCTGGTTCAAATAAAAATGTGACACCTTCAAGATGTCACATTTTTTCATATGCCTTTATTCTGTTTCTATATACC
>DATESI010000206.1:0-4611 GCA_035270905.1 Anaerovoracaceae bacterium | reverse complement strand
ATATAGATGAGAAAGGACTTAGTTATTATGGCAAGAACAGAAAAAACAAATAAAGTAGTATTAACAGCACTGATGATGTGCATGATTATATTAGCAACCATGTTTATCAAGGTTCCAACTCCTTTCACCCAAGGATATGTACATCTTGGTGATGCAATGATTTTCTTAAGCGTACTTCTCCTTGGTAAGAATAGAGGAGCCCTTGCTGCAGGTCTTGGTTCGGCTATGGCAGACGTGCTTGGAGGCTATGTAGCCTGGGCACCATGGACCTTCATCATCAAGGTGCTTATGGCATGGGTTATGGGCATTTTCATCGAAAGAATGGTAAAGAGTCAGAAGCATCACAGAACACTTTTGGGGGTACCGGTTATTGAGATAATTGGAATGGTCTTTTCCGGAATTGTAATGGTAATAGGCTACTTCGTAGCTGGCGGCTTCCTATATGGTAATTGGCTGTCATCATTCCTTGGAATCCCTTGGAACATCGGACAGTTTGCAGTAGGAGTTGTAATTGCAACAGTGCTTGCAACAGCATTATATAAGACACCTGCACGTAAGATGTTCGCCTGCAGACTGGATCAAGTTAGATAGAATAAAACATTGTTATAAGGGCAATTTAATAAGATAAGAAATAGGGAGTCCAAGCTTTGGATTCCTTTTTTATGGGAAAAAAGGAGAAATCAGACCTCTTTAATATTGCAAAGCACAATATATGGTGGTATAATCATTTAACAGACAATAGATATAGAAGAAAATTGATTAAATGTACGGGAGGAAAGAAGAATGGCCATTAAGAATATAAGTAAGAACGCTCTGACGGTCTTGGAGAGGCGCTACCTTGCCAAGGACGAAGAGGGTAAACCAATAGAAAATGTAGAAGGCATGTTTCGCAGAGTTTCGGATGCAATAGCCTCCGCTGATTTGAATTATGATAGGAATGCAGATACAAAAAAACTCAGCGATGACTTTTTTGAATTAATGACCAGTTTGAGATTCCTGCCTAATTCACCTACGCTTATGAATGCAGGGAGGCCTCTTGGTCAGCTATCGGCCTGCTTTGTGCTGCCCGTAGAAGACAGCATGGAGGGCATCTTTGATTCTGTCAAGAATGCTGCACTAATTCATAAGTCAGGAGGAGGAACGGGATTTTCCTTTTCAAGGCTAAGGCAATCAGGAGCTACAGTCAAATCGACAGGTGGCGTTGCCTCAGGTCCAGTCAGCTTCATGAAGGTATTCAATGCTGCAACAGAGGCAGTTAAACAGGGCGGCACCAGGCGTGGTGCCAACATGGGAGTTCTTAGAATCGATCACCCGGATATATTGGAGTTCATCAACTGCAAGGCTGACAATGCCGAGATTACCAACTTCAACATCAGTGTTGGAATTACAGAAGAATTTATGAAGGCTGTGGAAACCCGCAGTGATTATAACCTTATAGATCCAAAGACCAAGGAATCCGTAGCACGCCTCAGCGCAGTGAAGGTATTCAACCTAATCGTTGAGCACGCATGGAAAAACGGCGAGCCGGGAATCATTTTCCTAGACAGATTAAACAGGGATAATGTGACACCGACACAGGGCGAAATCGAAAGCACCAATCCATGTGGCGAGCAACCTCTGCTTCCTTACGAAAGCTGCAACCTTGGCTCCATCAATTTAGTCAAGATGCTCAAGAAGGCAGGAGATGGATACGAGGTGGACTACAAGCTGCTGGGGGAAACCGTTGAGCAGGCTGTACATTTCCTCGACAACGTAATAGATGCAAACAATTACCCATTGGACAAAATCAGTGAGACAACCAGAGCCTCAAGAAAGATTGGACTTGGAGTCATGGGTTTTGCTGATGCACTCCTTCTTATGGGCGTACCATATAATTCACAGAAGGCAGTAGAACTTGCTGATAGAATCATGGGCTACATCAACACTGTAGGACATGGTCAGTCAACCAAGCTTGCTAATGCACGAGGAAGTTTCCCTCTATTTGAGGTCAGCACCCTTGCAGGTGGTGAGCCAATGAGAAATGCAACCATAACCACCATCGCACCGACGGGCACTCTTTCCATAATAGCAGGCTGTTCATCAGGCGTTGAGCCGGTGTTCGCCTATGCATATATTAGAAATATTATGGACGGGACACAGATGATAGAGGTTAACCCTATCCTGACCCAAAGGCTCAAGGACCTTGGACTTTACAACGATGCACTACTTAAGGAAATTGCCGAAAGCGGCACAGTTGCACACATTGAGTCACTTCCGAAGGAACTTAGGGAGGTATTCGTATGCTCACACGACATCAAGCCACTCGATCATATAAGAATGCAGGCAGCCTTCCAGGAGCATACGGACAATGCTGTTTCCAAGACTGTAAACTTCCCGAAGGAAGCCAGCAAGGAAGACGTAAAGAAAGCATATCTTCTGGCCTACAAGGAAGGATGCAAGGGCGTTACAATTTATCGTGACGGAAGCCGTGAAGAGCAGGTTCTCAATATCGGCAAGGTTAACGGCAAGGAAGGCAAGGGGAGCAAATCCCAAAGTGCTGCAGACATGGTTATGCCGGGTACATGCCAGTGCGAACTTGATGCAAGCTATGGACATATCGAGCCACGCCCACGTCCTGAGATCACAAGAGGATTCACCGAGAAGGTTAAGATTGGATGCGGCACATTATATGTAACTACTAACTACGACGAGAACGGGATTTGCGAGGTCTTTACCAGCACAGGTAAGGCGGGAGGATGTCCGAGCCAGAGCGAAGCAACAGCAAGGCTTGCATCCATTGCTCTTAGAAGCGGAATCTCAATTGAAGAGGTTTATGACCAGCTCAAAGGAATTAGATGTCCATCGACCATCAGACAGCAGGGTATGAATTGCACATCTTGCCCTGACGCAATAGCCAACGTAATAATGAAGGTTTCCAAGTGCATCGAAAAAGGCAACTGCGGAATCCCAGAAATCGGCAAGGATGACAGTAAGAAATCCACAAATAAAGCTGGAACAACAGGTGGAGCTTCTAAAGGCAAACCGGTAGATATCCCAGCAACAGCAGGAGAAATTCATGTTTGTCCAGAATGCGGCGGACCCGTTGAACATGAAGGCGGATGCGTAATCTGCCGAGGCTGCGGCTTCAGCAAGTGCGGTTGATACATAAAAAATAATTTATAATATAAAACGACCTTTGTACATGTAGTGCAAAGGTCGTTTGTTTATTATTCCATCAGTAATTTTTCATTTTATATCATCTCGCCCTTCACAAGGAATCTGGCAGCGTTAATCTCTGCGGGCATTAGCTTGACTGCGTGGCGTGAAAGGAAAAGGCTGTCATTGCCCTTGTCACGCATGTTGGCTGCAACCATCAGGGTTGCGGTTTTGCGGTTGGCAAGCTTCACAATGTCTTTCACTGAATCAATAGCCTTGAATAGCTCGGCCGGTTTGAGCATCTCGAATTTTTTGCCAGGTCCAGCAGATTTCTTACCAATACCAAATTCCACGTTCATTTCGTCCTGAGCCGCAGTCACTGCTGCTTGCAGGTTGTCCATGAATATGTTTTCTCTATATATAATAGTCGGATCAAGCTCAAAAATCTTGGCAGCAGCATCGGCTTGCTTAAGAGTTCGCTTATCGAAGGTACCCTTGGCAAAGGTAAAGTATTCACCCTCGAAGACGCCGTAGGCTTTCATGGCATCAAGGTATCCAAAACGCATAATTCTGCGAGAGTTGTCCTTGTCAAACACCAAGAAGTTACCCAGATCCCAAGGACATTTAATCATTGTGAAATTAGGGAGATTTTCGTAATCCTCAGGGTGAACAATGCCCACCGCTTCAAGATATACAGCGATAACCTCAGTTGCACCCTTGGAGAGAGCCATCTTAACAGGGAGAACATCAGCATATCCTCCATCTATATAATCCTTGCCATCTATATTATAGCTTTGGACCGCAGGGTAAGCGGAAGCACTTGCCATGGTATAGTCGATAAGCTTCCCTTCAGGAATGTCTTCCTTGAATAGGAAGTGCCCTTTGAGCATGGGAAGTTCAACGGCAACAAGACCGAATTCCACATTGGACTTTCGGACTTTATCCTCGTCGATATATTTTTTCATTAGTTCGTGAAGACCGTTGGATCCGGTTCCGTTATTGAGAACGAATTCCTTAGCATAGTCGAAGGTCTGACTGCCTTCTGCCACATCAAAGACCATGTGAGTTTCGAGCTCCTTCCAAAGGTCAATGGAAAGGTCCAAATCACCCTGGGCAACCATAACACCGTTGATTGCACCAACTGATGCACCTGTTACTATATCAATCTTTATTCCCATTTCCTTGAGAGCCTGCCAAACCCCTGCCTCGTAAGCTCCGCGAGAACCGCCGCCACTTAGAACCAGAGCCACTTTCTTGTCTGCCATAATCCAATACCTCCTTGATTGTATTTCTCATACTACCATAATTATAATCTAAAAGCTCATATGTATCTACTGTACATTAGTCAATGATGTGACACCAAAAACCTATAAAAAAATAAGTCGGTTTGGTATCATTAGAATTAATGCAATGCTAGTACTTGAGAGTGCAGTCTAAATCCATCCTTTTTTGGAGAGGTGATTTCCATTCGAGTAC
>DATESI010000205.1:0-2954 GCA_035270905.1 Anaerovoracaceae bacterium | reverse complement strand
ATTATATTAAGCGAGGGTGAGTGAATGCTATTTTCAAGTATAAGCTTTTTATATTTGTTCCTGCCGTTGGTGCTACTGATTTATGCAGTAGCACCCGCAGGGCTTAAGAATTTGGTTCTGCTGGTTTTCAGCTTATTTTTTTATTTTTGCGGCGAACCGGTCTATACTCTGCTGCTTATCTTTGCGGCGGTGTCCAATTACATATACAGCATTTTTATCGACAAATACAGGGGAAGGGGAGCAGCCAAGGTAATTCTCGTTGCCTCTGTTATCATAAACCTGGGAATCCTGTGCTTCTTCAAGTATGCCGACTTTTTCATTGACAGTATCTCGCTGCCTATTGGAATAAGCTTTTTCACCTTCCAGACCATGAGCTACACCATAGATGTGTACAGGCAGGACGTGAGGGTAGAGAAGAACCTTGTAAACCTGTCAATGTATGTAACTCTGTTCCCACAGCTTATTGCTGGGCCAATCGTAAGGTTTTCGGACATTCAAGGACAGATAAAGGATAGGAAAATCGGGATTGAGTCCATATATCAGGGTGTTTCAAGATTCGTCTTTGGCCTGGGGAAGAAGGTTATAATAGCCAACTCTCTAGGGGAGCTTTGTGCAGCCTATACTGCATCAGATGAAAGCACCGTGCTATTTGCATGGCTTGCGGCAGTATGCTTTGCTTTGCAGCTTTATTTTGACTTCTCAGGATACAGCGACATGGCAATCGGCCTTGGAAAGATGTTTGGGTTTACCTTCCCGGAGAACTTCAACTATCCCTACATCTCCAAATCCATTACGGAGTTTTGGAGAAGATGGCACATTACTCTTGGCCGCTGGTTCAGAGACTATGTGTACATTCCTCTTGGAGGCAATAGGGTTTCAAAGGGCAAATGGATAAGAAATGTTGCCATAGTTTGGATACTTACGGGGTTTTGGCATGGTGCCTACTGGAACTTCGCCCTTTGGGGTGCAATCTACGGAGTGCTTTTGGTTGTAGAAAAGCTTTGGCTTGGAAGAATGCTTGACAGACTTCCTGCCTTTGTTTCACATATTTATGTCATACTTGTAATCCTTGTGACTTTCGTTATCTTCAATGGTACGTCCATGGATGTAATAGGAGCACAGCTTGGTGCAATGATTGGTCTGGGCGGTGCGTCCGTGACCGGTACCTTGAGCCTTTATTATCTTAAGAGCTACGCGGTGCTTATTCTAATTGGAATAGTAGGTGCGACGCCTTTGCCTAAGATGCTGGCAAGTAAGGTTACAGAATCAGCAATTGGCAGCAAGCTAATGGTAGTTTTGATGCCGGCAGCTGTTTTGGCAATTCTGATGGTAGTTACAGCATATCTAATAGATGGGTCATTCAATCCCTTCTTGTATTTTAGGTTTTAGGAGGGGAGGATGTTATGAAGATGAACAAGATGAAACAAATAATTACAGTAGCCGTATTCATGGCTGTAATATTTGGATTTGGAATAATGCACTTTGTCATTAAAGACGGCGACACCTCTGCTTCAGAGAAAAGACTTCTTGCCCAGCTGCCGGAGTTTACTAACGAGGCGGTGTTAAGTGGCGAGTTTGAGACTGACTTCGAAACCTATCTTCTGGATCAATTCCCTATGAGGGACGACTTCCGAAGAATTAAGGCGGAGCTCAAGCTTGGGCTTCTCAACCAAAGTGACAACAACGGCGTATATGTAATAGATGATGCCATATACAAATGGGAAAACAAAACTGACAAGAAGCAAATTCAGTATTTCATTGACAAGATTAATGCTATCTGCAGTGAGCATCTTCGGGGGAATGATGTTTATTATTCAATTATTCCTGATAAGAATTACTTCGTTGCAGGCAAAAATGGCTATCCGGATATAGACTATGATGTGCTTATGGGAATGGTTAATGAAGGCATAGAAAGTGGCGAGTATATCAACATTTTTCCGAAGCTTGAAATTGAAGACTATTATAGAACTGATGCCCACTGGAAGCAGGAATCCCTTGAAGGTGTCGTGACTACCATAGGCAAGGCAATGGGGGTTGGCAGCAGACTTGCTGACTGGAATCAATACGAAGAAAAAACCCTTTATCCATTCTATGGTGTATATAGTGGCCAGGCGGCACTTAGTATTAAGCCGGACACCATCACATATCTTGAGAATGATGTAACGAGGAATGCGGTTTTGACAGGAGCAGAATTCCAAGGCAAGACTACAGTATATTCCACAGATGACCTAAAGATGGATAGCTACAACCTATTCCTCAAGGGACCTCAGGCTGTTTTGGAAATCAATAATCCTAAGGCAGGCACCAATAAGGAGCTTATAATATTTAGAGATTCCTTCGGTAGCAGCCTGGCACCACTTCTAATTGATGCATATTCCAAGATAACTCTTATAGATCTTAGGTATTTATCAAGTGATTTTGTCTCCGAATTTGTATCCTTCGGTAACGCAGATGTTCTGTTTGTTTACAGTACATCACTTGTTAATAGCGGAATGCTACTGAAGTAAGAGGAGCCAAGTGGTTCATGTGGCTTACAGCCAGTGAGCCTAAATATCTTAAAATATTTTTAAACTTCACATTTTTTTAGAAAATAATGGGTGTATATGTTATACTAATATCAAGTTACATATACGCCTATTTTAATTGGCGTGGTAAGACATTCAAAAAAGGGGACATAATAAAGAAACTATGAAATACAGTGAAAACTATACAATTACATCTCACGATGTAGATACCAACAACAATCTGAGACCATCAATGGTACTTAGATATATGCAGGAGACGGCCAACCATCACATGCGTGACCGCAGGCCTTCATATGATGAACTGTTTGCAGAGGGGAAGTCATTCATATTAACAAGGATATCCATCGAAATCTACCAGCAAATCCACCAGTACGAGCAAATCGAAGTTAAGACCTGGAGATGTCCTGAGAAGGCAGCCACCTTTATTCC